>WQUE01000100.1 GCA_009785885.1 Actinomycetes bacterium | reverse complement strand
CGGCCAGACGTACACGGTCGTGCTGTCGCAGTCGAAGGCCACGTCGGGGCAGCTCACGATGGCGAGCTTCGGCGACTCGTACGTGGCGGGCTCCGGCACGTCCGTGCCGAAGGGCTCGTACTCGCCGACCTGGCTGCCGATTGCGAACTACGACAAGATGATCACGGTCCCCTGGGCGATCGGGCAGATCATTCCGGCCTCGCGGCGCAACGCGCTGGCCTGGCCGGTGCAACTGGCGACGATGACCGGGCTGAACCTGCCCACCCCCAACTTCCGGGCGGTGAACGGCGCCGTCTCGGCCAACCTGACGACGGTGGTGCAGTCGGACTACGTGACCCAGACGCAGTTCGCCGGCTTCACGGACGCCCAGGCCGCGGCGGTCGACGTCATCGCGATGTCGATCGGGGGCAACGACGCGAAGTTCGACGACTTCGTCCGTAGTTGCGCCTTCGGAAAGTGCGACCGGACGTACGTGGACGGCGCGGTGGCCAGGCTGTCGAACCTCGCGGACACCTATCAGCGGATGCTCGCGAGGTTCCCCAACGCCACGATCTACGTGTCCGGCTATCCGGATGGCGTGCCGCCGGCCAAGGGAGGGGTGCTCGACGTGAACGTCATGGGTCTCTACTACGAGCTGCTCACGGGGGCTCCCAGCTACAACATCACCGCGATGAGAGACTTCCTGACGAAGGTCAACACCACGGTGCGCCAGCAGGTCGCGGCCGCAAACGACCCCCGGCTGCGCTACGTCGAGGTCACGGCCGCCGACTTCCCGGGATACATGAATCGCTTCGGCGGCTCGTACTACGTCCCCGTGCTCATCGGTGGGCTCTACAACGCGTTCATCGACAAGACCACGCCCGAGGTCAAGTTGCTCAAGGACATGGCGCACCCGAACAAGGAGGGCGCCCAGGCGTGGGCGGCGGCCGTCGCCCAGGCGGTGAAGGGCACGAAGTCGACCTCGTATGGCACGAAGGCCATCGTCACGACCGCGGCGGGCGCGTGGTCGAAGGGCGGCGACATGTGCAGTGCGTTCGCGATGACGAACGCGAAGATCCGCGCCCTGCATGACAGTGCCATCCCCGGCGCATGCCCGACGAGCGCGGTGTACACCTCGGGCGTCAATCAGCGGCAGGACTTCGAGGGTGGCAGGTCCATCGTCTTGCCGCCCACCGGCGTCCCTAGTCTGATCTGATCGGGGTGAAGGGGGTGTCCCGGCGGGCTGCCGACGCCCGCGGGGATGCCCCACCGGGACAGCGAGGCGCCCCGTCGGCGTGCGACCGGGGTGCGACCCGCCCCACTACACTGGGCGCCATGCGCTATGTGTCCACGCGGGGCGGGATGTCCCCGGCCGGTTTCAGCGACGTGCTGCTGGCCGGCCTGGCCGACGACGGCGGGCTGTACGTGCCCGAGACGTACCCACGGCTGGATGCCGCGACGCTGCGGGCCTGGCGCGGGGTGCTGGCCGAGCGGGGCTACGCCGGGCTGGCGTACGAGGTGCTGCGCGTGTTCATGGACGACATCCCCGTGGACGACCTGGAGCGGTGCTGCCGGGCGGCGTACAACGCGGATACATTCGGCAGTGCGCTGGTCGCGCCGGTCTCCCGCGTGGGGACCTCGGACCTGTGGCTGGCGCACCTGTCGAACGGCCCGACGGCGGCGTTCAAGGACATGGCGATGCAGCTGCTCGGGCAGCTGTTCGAGGTCGAGCTGGAGCGGCGTGACACCTGGATGACGGTGCTGGCGGCCACGTCCGGCGACACGGGCAGCGCGGCCGAGCACGCGATGCTGGGACGGGAACGCGTCAAGGTCGCGATGCTCACCCCGCGCGGCCGGATGACCCCGTTCCAGCAGGCGCAGATGTACACGATCGACGACCCGGCGATCCTGAACGTGACCATCGACGGCGTGTTCGACGACTGCCAGGACCTCGTGAAAGCGACGTTCGGCGACGCCGCGTTCAAGGCCCGCCACCGCCTCGGCGCGGTGAACTCGATCAACGCCGCCCGCGTGCTCGCCCAGGTGGTGTACGCGATCGCGGCGTGGCTTCAGGTCACGTCGCGGGGCGACGAGCGCGTGAGCTTCGCGGTGCCGACGGGCAACTTCGGCGACATCCTGGCGGTCCACGTCGCGCGCCAGATGGGCCTGCCGGTGGACACCCTGATTCTCGCGACCAACGAGAACAACATCCTCGCGGAGTTCTTCGCGACGGGCGTGTACCGTCCGCGCTCGGCCGCCGACACGCATGCGACGTCGAGCCCGGCGATGGACATCTCCAAGGCGTCCAACCTGGAGCGGTTCGTGTTCGACCTGGTGGGACGCGACCCGAGGCGAACGTCCGACCTGTTCGGGCGCCAGGTGGCCGGGCGCGGTTTCTTCGACCTGTCGGCCGATCCGGGTTTCCGGGCGCAGCGGGAGCGGTTCGGCGTCGTCGCCGGGACGTCCACGCACGCGGACCGCGTCGCGACGATCCGGTCGCTCTGGCGCGAGCATGGCGTCCTCATCGACCCGCACACCGCCGACGGGGTGGGCGTGGCGCGGCGCCTGATGGCGTCGGGCGAGGTCACCGGGCCCGTGATCGCCTACGAGACGGCCCTGCCGGTGAAGTTCGCGGAGACGATCGTGGAGGCCATCGGCGAGGCGCCCGAGGTGCCCGCGCGGTTCGCCGGGCTCGCGGACGCCCCCTGGCACGTCGTCGACCTGCCGAACGATGTGGACGTCCTGAAGTCGCATCTGGAGGCCTGGCTGGAGCGCCCTGAGGGCTGAGGGGGCCGAGCGTTTCCACGGTTCGCGGGTGGGGGGCTAGGCTGGCCTGCGCGGGGTGGACACTCCCGAGGTGCCTCCACCAGCAGAACCTGGGGGATTCATGGAGGAGTCAGGGGCGCCGGCGACCGGCTTGCGTGGCTGGGACATTTGGGCGGGTTGCGTCCTGGTCACCCTCGGGCTGTCGACGGCGACGATGGAGCCGATCCTGGCGCGCTGGTTGTGGGAGCTGATCGCGTTCGCCGCGTGGTACGTGGTTGTCGGCCGCCGCGCCATCAAGTACCGCGGTCCGATGTTGCCGGAGGTGTACATGGCGGGCAGCGCGGCGCTGCTGGGATGGGCCGCCTACAGGGATCCCTGGCTGGCCCCGTTGCAGATCATCGCGGTGCCCCTCGTGTGGTGGTTTTGCCTGCCGCAGCGGAAGCGGGCCTTGGCGTGGACGATCGTGACCTGTGCCGCCGCCGCCGCAGGGCTCGCCAGTTTCAAGCTTTTCGTCCACTGGGACGAGTGGTCCACGGCGAAGACCGTGATCTACCTGGCGGTCGTCCCCGTGGTGATCGTGGTGGCGAGCATCGTGGCCGGGACGTGGGCTGACGACCTGTTCCGCTGGGGACGGGACCGGGCGAACCTGGTCGCCGACCTGCGCCGCATGGAGGAGGACCGCATCGCCCTCGAACGGGAGGCCGCCGCGGCCGAGGAGCGTCTTCGCCTGTCGCGGGAGATCCACGACACGATCGCGCAGGACATCGCCGGGCTGCGGCTGTTGACGGAGCGGGCGCGGCGTCTGGCCCACCGGGCGGATCAGCGAACCGGCGCCGGGGCGGTGGGCGGTGACGCGGCGCCGACGCCACTCGATGCGACCCTGACATCGATCGCATCGGCGGCGGACACGGTGTTCGCGGAGACCCGGAGTTTGATCGCGAGCACGGCTCCCGCGCTGCCCGGCCCGACGACCCGGACGTCGATCGTGCGCGTCGTCGACCGCTTCACGCATGAGACAGGGATCGTCGTGACGGCGGAGGTCGCGGACCTTGCGCTGCCGCGGGAGGCGGCGCTCGTGGTCGTCCGCTGCGTCCAGGAGGGCCTCGCGAACGTCCGCAAGCATGCGCACGCCGGCCGCATCTGGCTGACCCTCGCGGCCGACGGGGATGCCGCCGTCCTGACGATTACCGACGACGGTGCGGGCATGGCGGAGGGGACGGTCCCGGGCTTCGGGCTGCGGGGCATGGCGGCGCGGGTCCATGAGGCCGGTGGTGTGTTCGCGGTGGAACCGGCGGGGGAGGACCGGGGCGTCCGGCTGCGGGTGTCCATACCGTTGCGGGACGTTGCGGACGACGTCCCGGAACCGGCCTAGGCCGGGGTCTTGCTGGCGTGACAAGGAGGTTGGATGGGCGGGCCCGCTGCTCCGCCGACCGGCGTGCGGGGCTGGGACATCTACGTCGGCATCGTGACGGTGTTCGTCGGGCTGTCGACGACGCCGCAGGATCCCAAGGTTGGGTATTGGCTGGGGCCCTACGTCGCCTTGGCCGCGTGGTATGTGGTCGTCGGCCGACGGGCCGTCAAGGTCCGCGATGTGGCCTGGTCGTCGGTCTACATGAGCGGCAACGCGGTCTTGCTGGCGTGGGCCGTGTTCCGGGACCCCTGGCTGTCGCCGTTGCAGATCATCGTGATGCCGCTCGTGTGGTGGTTGTGCCTGCCGGAGTGGCGCCGGGCCCTGGTGTGGACGGTCGTGACCTGCGTCGTCTGTGCCGGGGGACTCGGGGCCTACGCGTTCTTTGTTCACGTGGACACCTGGTCCACGGCGAAGACCGTCATCTACCTGGTCGCGTTTCCCGCCGTTGCCATCGTGGCGAGCGCCGTGGCAGGGGTGTGGGGCGACGCGATGTTCCGCTGGGGCCGCGACCGGATGAGCCTGGTCGCCGACCTGCGCCGGATGGAGGACGAGCGCGTCGCGCTGGAGCGGGAGGCCGCGGCGGCCGAGGAGCGTCTGCGCATGTCCCGGGAGATCCACGACACGATCGCGCAGGACATCGCCGGGCTGCGGCTGATGGCGGAGCAGGCGCGGCGCCAGTCCCGCGGGCCTGACCGGGTGGAGAGTGAGGGTGAGGACGGGGACGATGCGGTGGATCCTCTCGAGGAAACCCTGGGGCTGATCGCGTCGGCGGCGCAGAGGGTGTTCGCGGAGACTCGGGACTTCATCGCGAGCACGGCGCCGGTTGCCTCCGGCCGGACCATCCGGGCGTCCCTCGTGCGGGTCGTGGACCGTTTCGTCCATGAGACGGGGATCGTCGTGACGGCGGATGTGGCGGACCTGTCGCTGCCGCGGGATGTGGAGGTCGTGTTGGTCCGCTGCGTCCAGGAGGGTTTGGCGGATGTCCGTGAGCGTGCCGGCGCCGGCCGGGTGTGGCTCGCCCTCGCGGCGGATGGGCATTCCGCCGTACTGACGATCATGGACGACGGCGGGGGCATGTCCGAGGGTGCCGCCCGCAGCGTCGGTTTGAGCGCCATGGCGGCGCGGGTCCGGGAGACGGGCGGTGTGCTCACGGTGGAACCGGCGGGGGCGGGCCTGGGCGTCCGGTTGCGGGTGAACCTGCCGCTGGAGGCGGTCAACGTCCCGGAACGCGCGTGAGCACGGGCGGCGCCTTGTCGGTACGCGGACGCCGGCGAGTTGCGCCAGGCTGGGGCCGGCGTTGGGCGGCAACGCTTGCCTCATCCACGTCGGACGGAACCTCGCCGCGAAACTCCCCGACGATGCCGCCCCGGACATCCTCGCCCAGTACTGGGCATGTTTCGACGTGGACACGCTCCTCGTCCCCGACGAGCTCGGCCACCACCTGGACCCCGGCCCGGACCTGGCGGCTGTCGTCGACAAGCGCCTGGCCGCCCTCGCCGCCACATACCAGGCCACCTACCCGGGATTCGCGAAGTGTCTCCTCGCCGACGCGGAAGGGCTGACCGCGTACCTGAACCTGCCAGCCGCCCACCACAAACGCATCCGCCACTCCAACCTGATCGAGCGGACCTTCGGGGAAACCCGCCGGCGCGTGAAAGTCATCGGCCGTCTCCCCGGGCAAACCTCATGCCTGACGCTCGTGTACGGGGTGCTATCCCGGGCCGCTACCGGCTGGCGGGGCCTCGTGTA
>WQUE01000099.1 GCA_009785885.1 Actinomycetes bacterium | reverse complement strand
CGGATCCGCCGACTTCGTCAACGTCAACTTGCCCGACTGGGTCACATCAACGGTCGCCCAAGCATCATCCGACGCCGCCGGCTGATTCATCGGGCCCACGCCCGTCGCCGTCGCGTGGTTCTCCAACGTCGCACCCGCATCGATATCCGCCTGCGTCACCACATACGTTGCCGTGCAGGTCGTCGACGCAAACGGCGCCAGGGTCGTCGCCAGGCACGTCGCCGCCGACAACGAACCCGATCCGTTGAACGCACCCTCGGCGATCGCGATCCCGTGAACCGTCACATTCCCGTCGTTCGCCACCGCGAACGTGTACGTCACCGTGTCGCCCGCACGCGACACCTCCGCCCGACTCGCAGTCTTCGTCAACGTCAACGACGCATCCTGGAGCGCCGTGGCGGTCGCGGAGTCGTCCCCCGTCAGCGACTTGCCGCCGGCTGTGGCGGTGGCCGTCGCGTGATTGGTGACGCTGCCCCGATCAAGGTCGGCCTGCGTGATCGTGTAGCTCACCTTGACCTCACACCTCTGGTCGGTGGCGAGAGTGCTGTGATAGGTGGCCACGCAATCGTTGGAGATCACGGTGCCGCCGGCCAGAGCGTCCGTCACGGAGAGTGCAGAGATGTTCGTCCCGCCGGTCACGAAACCGGTCTGCGCCGTGTTGTTCGTGACCCAAATGTCGAAGACCAACGTCTCACCGACGTGGCTGAACGTGGTCGGGGTCACAGTCTTGCTCACCTCGAGCGACGGCTCCGGGCAGGATGTGGCCTTGTCATGCGAATGGCTTGACACACCGTTGACCGTTGCGCCGACATAGACATCATTCGTGATGCACTCATGGAAGCTCTTGTTGGTGTTCACCGTCACATAGAAGGTGATGGTCTCTCCTGGAGCGATCGTCGTCGGGATCGTGCAGATCTCTCCCCAGCTCGGCTGCGTGTGAACGATGCCGTTGTAGTCCGTGTACGGACCACCCTGCGTCCCGCAGGCGCTGGCCGGCAGCGGCGTGATCGTGCCCGAACCTCCGTGCTGATAGGAGATGCTCCACTGGCCGTTCCTCAGGCCGCTCTGTGACTGCAACACCAGGTCGTCGAAAGACCAGCCGGACGGAACCGTCGTGTCTCCGTTGTTGGTCACCGTCACGGTGTAGGTCAGGGCGTCACCGGGCGTGAAGTATGGCGGCGCCGTCTTGGTCGCCTGAAGATCCACTGACGTGAAGTCGCGGAGGAGGCCCGCCCGGCCACCCGCCGGAAGCACGGGGGCACTCCCGTCCGTTGGCGCACCAGGCGTGGCTCCGAGGACATCCACCGGCGCGGGCAGGATCGCCTCGGCAGGCACCACGGCCTGGCTGGGAGCGGTGGACACCTCCAGCACCGCAGGGCCCGCCACCTCGATCAGCGTCGGCTTGGGCTCACTGCTCGCGACAGGCTCGACCGCGGGGGTCGTGGTCGGTCCGGGGACCACCTCGGGGGTCGGCGCGACGGACTGGGCCGTGGGTAGCAGGCCGATCGTGGGGGACGGGGTGAGCGGCGCGGACGATGCCGTGTCCACCGGTGGTGCGGCCGGAGCCTCGGTCACCGGCTGCACCTCGGCGGCCGGAGGGGCCGCTTCCTTGGCCGGGGCCTCGGCACTCGCCTGCCGAGTCGGGGCGGGAGCCTCCACGGTCACCACCGGAGCACCGGTCGGCGATGACGCGGTGACTTCCGGAGCTGGCGTGGCGCTCGCGGCTGCCACGTCCGTCGTGTCGGAGGTGGGATTGGCCGTGGCGGGCACGGACGGCAGGCTGCTGAGCATGCCGAGAGTCAGGACGCCCGCGCACACAAGGGCAAACGGCCGACGGGGAGAGGGATGGGATGCGGTCATGACTGACCTCCAGGGGAGATATGTGGGCATGAACAAATAGCGAATGGCATTTTCCGGGGGGGAGCCGTTCACGGTTAGCTTATGGCAGTAACAAGATACCCACAAGGGTTTCCGGCCGTTTTGGGACACTTTCCCGGACGAACCCCGGGGCCGGGGCCGTCCCCCCGGCCGGCTGGGGGCGCGATTAGGTCGAACGTGCCCCGCTGACTAGCCGCTTAGCTTTGTGTGGGCTTTGTTTTGCTCTCTAGACCTTTGGTTCATGTTCGCGATCAGCTGAACTTGGGCAGGGTCGGGACACGCCGGGACACGCCGGGACGCCCCGGCCCCCGGACGGGAAACGAGCCTCCGTCGCCAGCCCGACGGAGGCCCATCCCCCACCATCTCTCCATCGCACCTACGTCTGCGTGACCGGCTGCGTCTGGGCGACCGCTCCGCGGCGGCGGCGCCACACCACGGCGACAATGGCCACGGCCGCCAGCACGATCAGCCCACCCGACAGCCAGGCCACCACCGTCCCCGTGGTCGCGGCGGTGCCACCCGTCGGGATGATGATGTGCGGGGCCTGGGTCGGGGTGGGTGTCGAGCCGCCCGCCTCGATCACCAGATGGCGCACCTGCACGACCCAAAGCGATGCCCCCGACAGGGAGTCACCCCGGTCCGTGGTCGCCGTGGCCCGCGCCCGGTTGCTGATCGCGGTGAGGTCCATATCGGCCTGGACCGCGGTGTAGTCGCCCGTGCACACCAGCTGCGCGCCCGGCGCGAGGATCGTCGTCGCGGGGCACAGAAGCGCGAACGTCCCGGCGCCGCTGAACCCCGGTGCGGCCGGGTCCGTGGTCCACGGGAACGCGCTGCTGTCGTCCACCTTCACGTTCCGCAGCGTCAGGGTGCCCGTGTTCGTGACCGTCACCGTGTAGTGGATCACCTCGTCAGCGCCCCAGATGGAGATGTTGTCCAGGGAGGCGACCGTGCCCGTCTTCACGACGCTCATGGCCGGCAGGCCCGCCGCCACCCGGATCACGACGACGTTCGACGTGCCGTGCACGGGATCGCCGCCCGGGTCGACGCCCGTGGCACCCGCACGATCCTGGACGCCGTCGCGCTGGATCGCGGGGCTGTCGATGTCGGCCTGGACGACCGTGTAGGTCGCCTGGCACGTCACGGAGTGGCCCGGCGCGAGCCTCCCGACCGCACCGTCCGGCCATCCGGCCGCGGCCGTGGGACACGTCACCGTCGGCGCGGCGCCCTCACCGGTGAGCAGCTCGTCGGTGACGGCGACGTCGGTCAGGGTGACGTCCCCGGTGTTGGTTGCGGTGATCAGGTAGTGGGCGACACCCCCGGCGGGGTAGCCGCCGGCCGGAGCCGGGAACGCAGGATCCAGCGCCTTGACGACGCCGATCGCGGGGGCGGCGACGACGGGCGTCGTCACGTCGTCGCAGACCGGTCCGACCTTCACCCCGAGCGGCGTCCAGCCCTGGGTGCATGCCTGGTTGACCAGGCCGTCCGCGACCGCCTCGTCGTAGGCGTCCGCTTGCGCGACGACGTAGGTGGCCGTGCACACGATCGGCGCATCGCCGGACGCGACCAGGGCCCAGTACGGGTCGCCGGCGTCCGTCGCGCCGTCGGGCGCCACCGTGCAGTCCAGGGTCAACGGCCCGTCCGTCCCGTTGAAGGTGTCCGTGAGGACGACGTTGCGCAGGGCCACGTTTCCCGGGTTGGTCAGCGTGATCGTGTAGGTCAGTTCCGCACCGATCGCCGCGGGACCGGCCGACGGGGTCACCGTCTTCACCAGCGCCAGCGCCGGGCTCGACACGACCGGCGTCGCGACGGAGGCGTCGTCCGTGACCGGCACCTGGCCGGGCGCCAGGCCGGTGACCGTCGCCGCGTTGAGCAGGGCGACGGGCTCCATGTCACCCGGGAGCACCGTGTAGTCCAGCCGGCACGTCACCACGCCGCCCGATTCCAGCGTGATCGCCCCGAGCGCGACGGTCGTCCCGCCGCCATCCTGGCAGACCAGCGCGGACAGGTCGAGCGTCCCCACGCCCGTGAAACCGGGGACGGTGGCGGTCGCGGCCGGGTCGGTGAGCGTCAGACCGTGCAGGGGAAGCCGGCCCGTGTTCGACACCGTATATATATAGGTCACGACATCACCGGCGGCGGTGATCCGGTCGAGCCCGGGTGTGGTGACGCCGGTCGCCGGATCGACGTGCGCGACCTCGGCCGTCTTGTCCAGCGTCACGCCCGCCAGCTGGGCGGTGGCCTGGGCGTCGGCCGTCCGTGGCGTGCCGTTCCAGTCGACGTAGTCGGCCGTCACGGTGTTCACGACGGAACCCGCGCCCAGATCGGCGTCGACGACCGCGTACGTCGCCTCGCACGTGAACGACTGCCCGGGGTTCAACACCGGCACGGGGGTGACGGTGGGCACCGGAATGTCCGGGCCGCCGCGCAACGTGCAGGTGCCCCATTGCAGGCCGGCCAGGTCGTCGCTCAGCAGGACGTCGGTGAGGGCGCGGCCGGAATCGTTCGTCGCCGTGATCGTGAAGTGCAGTACGTCGCCCGCGGCCACGTACACGCCCGGATCGACGGCCTTCGTCAGCGTCAGCAGGGAGGCGCAGCTGTCGGCGGTGGCGGTGTCGTCGTCCGCGACCAGATCGATCTGGGAGTCGACGACGGCGACGCTCGCCTGGTTCGTGAGGCAGCCCGCGACCGACGGGGCCGTCCCCACGGTCACGATGAACGTCGCCGAGGCACCCGGTTCGAGGGCGGCCCCGGTGCACGTCACCACCTTCCCGGTCACGCCGCACGTGTCGCCGCTCCGCTGGGGATCGGCGGACACGGACGTCACGCCGGGCACACCCCGGAGGTCGTCGGTCAGGGTCCACCCCGCCAGGGCTGCGGCCTCGCCGTGGTTGGTGACCGTGACGGTGAACTCGATCGGATCGCCCGGGGTGAACGCCGCGGACGCCGACTTCGTCACGCCCAGGTCGGGGTTGCGGGCGACGATCAGGGCCGATGCACTCGCATGCAAAATGGTGTCATCGAAGAGCGCCACGACGCGGGCCGTGTTGGGGACGTCGCCCACCGCCGGCGACCCGGTCGTCCACGTGGCGTGGCACGTCACCGACTCGCCGGGTGCCAGCGTCCCGGGCGTCGCGCCGCTCACGAGCACCGACCCGTCCGTCTGGACGGCGCATCCGGGCAGCCCGGCCGTCCACACCAGGCCCGGCAGGTCGTCGTCGGTCAACCGCACCTGCATCAGCGGGTCCACCTGCGGGTCGGACGTGTTCGTCACCGTGAACGCGTAGTCGATCGCCTGCCCCGACGCCGTGTACACGTCCGGGGTCGGCGTCTTCGTCAGCGCCACCGTCGCCGGACAGGTCGTGGCGGACGCCTGGTTGTCCGCCGGGTCGTATTCGGTCTGGGTGTCGGCGACGGTGGCCGTCGCCTGGTTCGTCACGCACGCCGCGGCCGTCGGCGACGTGGACGCCTCCAGCGTGAACACCACGTTGCCCCACGCATCCAGCGGGGCCCCCGTGCACGTCACGTCCAGCCCGGAGATGGCGCAGTCGGCCGCACCCACCGGGTCGACCGTCACCGACACCGGCGTCATCCCGGCATCCGGGGGCAGCGTGTCGACCATCGTCCAGCCGGCGTCCGCGGTCCAGCCGAAGTTCGACACCACGATCGTGTACGTCACGACGTTCCCCGGGGCGAACCCCGGGGCCACCGTCTTGGACACGATGAGGTCCGGCACGGTGATGTGCGGCGGCGACGGCGGGTCGTCGAGCGGCATGATGGGGACGCCCCCGCCGACGGGGAGGATCCAGTCCGCGGTCGGCACGGGGCCCGCGGGCAGCTCCGGCTGGTCCGTCGGCTGGACCGGCGACGTTGTCAGGACGGATGGCGTCGGCTCCGACGACGGAGCGGGCTCCGAGGTCGTGACAAGGGAGGACGTGTCTCCGGGTCCCGGGGTCCCGGACTGGCTGGGTACGGGATTGGCGGTCGCCGCGACGGTGGGCAGCACGCCGAGCACGCCGAGGGCGAGGACGCCCGC
>WQUE01000098.1 GCA_009785885.1 Actinomycetes bacterium | reverse complement strand
GCGGACGTCTCCCCCACCCCGCCCAGCGCCTCGTACAGCCGCCGCCGCAACCCCCGGATCTCCAGCTGGTCGAACAGCGGATCGGCCTGCGCCTTGTCGGGCTGGGCCACGGCCAGCGCGTCGGGGCCGACGGGCAGCTCGACGTCACGGATCAGGTGGTTCAGCCGCCGGTTGCGCCGCACGTCGTCCAGGTGGGCCCGCAGCGACTCGCCCGCCTTGCCCGGCACCGTGTCCGCGGCGGCCACCAGCGTCTCCAGGTTGCCGTACTGCGCCAGCCACTTCGCGGCCGTCTTCGGCCCGACGCCCGGCACACCCGGCAGGTTGTCGCTCAGCTCGCCGACCAGCGCCGCGAGTTCGGGGTACTGCGCCGGGGCGACGCCATACGTGTCGAGCACGGCCTGCGGGGTCATCTCGACCAGTTCGGTGGCGCCCTTGCGCGGGTACAGCACCCGCACCTGATCGTCGACGAGCTGCAGCAGGTCGCGGTCCCCCGTGCAGATCGACACCGCCATGCCGCGCGCCGCCGCCTGCGTCGCGAGCGTCGCCAGGATGTCGTCGGCCTCGAAGTCGGGCTTCTCCAGGTGCACGATCCGGCACGCCTCCAGGACCTCCATGATCAGCGGCACCTGACCGTGGAACTCCGGCGGGGCGTCGGTCCGCGTGCCCTTGTAGTCGGCGTAGTGGTCCGTCCGGAAGCTCTTGCGGGACAGGTCGAACGCGACGCCGACGTGCGTCGGCCGGACGCTGCCGAGCACGACCGCCAGCATCGAGCAGAAGCCGTACACGGCGTTCGTGTGCTGTCCGGTGGCCGTCTGGAAGTTCGCCGCCGGAAGGCCGTAGAAGGCGCGGAACGCCATGGAATGCCCGTCGATCAACAACAGGTGCGGCTGTCTGGTCTCGCTCACATCCCCACACTAGCCGGGACGGCCGACGACGGGGGCGGCGGGCAGGGCGGACCGGCCTCGGCGCGACGACCGACAATCACCTCACGACGAGGGACGATACGGCCAGGACGGCTCAGTCCTCGGCCTGCTTCGCGTGCTCGATGACGCCCTCGGCGACCTCGCGCATGGACTTGCGCAGGTCCATCGCCGTCTTCTGGATCCAGCGGAACGCCTCGGGCTCGGACATCCCGACGCTCTCCTGCAGCAGCCCCTTGGCCTGATCGATGATCTTGCGGGACGCCAGCCGGTCGTTCAGGTCGGCGACCTCCTCTTCGATCTTCTGGATCTGGAGGTAGCGCGCGATCGCGATCTCGATCGCGGGCACGACATCGGAGGCGTCGAACGGCTTCACGACGTACGCCATCGCCCCGGCCTCCTGGGCCTTCTCGACCAGTTCGCGCTGGCTGAACGCCGTCAGCATCACCACCGGCGCGATTCGATCCCGCGCGATGATCTCGGCGGCGGTGATGCCGTCCATCTTCGGCATCTTCACGTCCATCACGACGAGATCGGGGGCCAACTCGCGTGCCATCTCCACGGCGGCCTCGCCGTCGCCGGCCTGGCCGACCACGTCGTACCCTTCGTCGGTCAATAGTTCGACCAGGTCGAGCCGGATCAGCGCCTCATCCTCGGCCACCAATACGCGCCGGCGGGTCGCTTGCGCCTCGGGCTTGCTCATCTCGACAATCCTCTTGCTCTTGCTCCACGGTAACCACGGGAGGTTTCGTGCGGACAAGCCTACGCCGCCGGTCGCCCACCTCGGCAACGCGCGACGGCCCACACTCCGGTCCGAACCCCTAGACACCCTTGTCGGGCGGGTCTTACACCTGGTCGTGTTCCACCCGGACGGGACATGGCCCCGGGGCGCGCGCCACCGGTGGGGCAAGACGCCTGGACGTCTCAGCGCGGGATTTCGTCGTGCCCCCGTTCGGTGAACAGCCTCCACGTGCGTTCGTCATGCGGTAAAGTCCCGGTAATCGGGGGTGGCGGTCGGCGGCCGTCCCGCCGATACCGCCGGGCATTGCCCATCAGGCCACAGGAGGCCAGTCCGTGTTCGACCAAACGAGGAGCGTCGCCGGACCCCTGCCGGATGAACGACGCTGTGCGCCCCGGACACCGGGCGCCGCGCGATGGGTGGCCAGCCCATGATCAAGTACCTGCTGCGCCAGGCGCTGTCCTGGCTGATCCGCATCTTCCTGGCCGTGAACCTCACGTTCTTCATCGCGACGTGGTTCCTCAATCCGGCGTCCAACTACGCCGAACGCCGCCCGCCGTTGTCGCCGGCCCAGATCCAGGCGATGCTGAAGCCCTGGAACCTGTCCACCGACGTGCCGCTGCTGTCACGCTGGTGGACGTGGTTGTCCGGGATCCTGTTCCACTGGAACTGGGGGAATTCGCCGGTCGGCGCCAGCGTCAACGTGCAGGTCGGGTTCCGCGTGATGGTCTCGGCCCAGCTGATGCTGGGCGCGACGCTCGTCGCATTCGTCATCGGCATCGCGCTCGGGGTGTACTCCGCGTCGCGCCAGTACAAGGTGAGCGACCGCGTCGTGCAGTTCATCTCGATCATCGGGCTGAACACCTCCGTCGTCGTCGTGTCGCTGTTCGTCGTTCTCGTCGCCGTGCAGATCAACCGGGCGGTGGGCACGCGGATCTTCTACGTCACGGGCGCGTCGTCGACGGGGGTGACCGGCGTCTGGAACATCCTCGTCGACAAGGCGCAGCACCTGATCCTGCCCTCGATCTGCCTGGTGTTCATCACGTTCGCCAGCTACGCGATGATGCAGCGCATGCTGCTGCTCGACAACATCGCCGCCGACTACGTCCGCCTGGCCCGCTCGAAGGGCCTCCGGGCGCCCGTCGCGATCCGGCGTCACGCGTTGCGCACCTCGATGATCCCCGTGATGGTCCAGTTGGCGTACTCGCTGCCGGGGGTGTTCACCGGCGCGGCGATCACGGAGAACATCTTCGCGTGGAACGGCATGGGCAAGTACTTCGTCGACACGATCTACAAGAACGACATCTATGGTGCCGTCGCGGTGGCCGCGTTCGCCTCCCTGATGACGGGCATCGGCGCGATGCTGTCCGACGTGTTCGTCGTGTTCCTGGATCCGAGAGTGCGGGTGAGCTGACATGACCGCCCTGGCAATCGATGGCACCACCCCTGGTCCGGCGGTCACGGCACCGCCGGAGAAGGCGCAGGCCGGCAGTTCCCGCATGCGCCTGTACGTCCGGCGCTTCCTGCGCAACAAGCCGGCCGTGGGCGGGCTCGTCGGGTTCGTACTCCTGGTGGCGTTCGCGTTGGCCGGCGGCGCGGCCACCACGTGGCACTACACCGACATCGACCTGCTGGCCCTGACGGCCCCGCCGGGCGGCACCCACATCTTCGGCACGAACAACGTCGGCGGCGACATTTACGCGCAGGTCGTCCACGGGCTGGGCCGCACCCTGATCATCGCCCTGTCCGTGTCGGCCGTAACCCTCGTCATCGCCGCGTTCCTCGGCGGGCTGGCCGCCTACGTCGGCGGGAAGCCGCAGACCGTGATCCTCGGGATCATCAACTTCCTGCTCGCGTGCCCCGCGTTCCTCATGATGGCGATCGTCGCGCAGAAGACCGGCGGCAACTGGGTGATGCTGATCGTCGTGCTGACGTTGTTCGGCTGGATGATCATGGCCCGCGTCGTGTGGCAGATGTCCACGTCGATCCGCGAGCGCGAGTACGTCTGGGCGGCCCGCTACATGGGCGTGCCCGGCCCGATGGTGGTGTTGCGCCACATCGTGCCGAACATCGGCTCGCTGCTCGTCGTGCAGTTCATCCTCGGCATCGTGTCGACCGTGATCCAGGAGACCGCGCTGAGCTTCCTCGGCTTCGGCATCAAGATCCCCGACGTGTCGCTCGGCTCCCTGCTCACGAACGGGCAGCAAACCCTCGCGACCATGCCGTGGGCGTTCTACTTCCCGGCGGGCACGCTCACGCTGCTCACCATCTCGGTGGCGCTCATGGCCGACGGCATACGCGACGCCCTCGATCCCAACTCAGCGGCGGGAGGCCGGGCATGAGCGATCCCATCCTGAGCGTCCGCGACCTCACGGTCAGCTTCCCGAGCGAGGCCGGCCGGGTGGACGCGGTGCGCGGCATCAGCTTCGACCTGTACCCCGGTTCGACGCTCGGCATCGTCGGCGAGTCCGGCTCGGGCAAGTCGGTGACGAGCCTGGCCATCATGGGCCTGCTCGCGTCCACCGCGAAAATCACCGGCTCCGTCGTGTTCGACGGCCACGAACTGCTGGGTCTGACCGACGCCGAGATCACGCCGTACCGCGGCTCGGGCCTCGCCATGGTGTTCCAGGACCCGCTGAGCTCCCTCACGCCGGCCTACACGGTCGGCGACCAGATCGTCGAGGCGCTGCGCATCCACACGAACCTCAACCGGGAGCAGTGCTGGGCGCGGGCCGTCGAACTGCTCGACAAGGTCGGCATCCCCAACCCGGCGACCCGGGCGAAGGGCTTCCCGCACGAGTTCTCCGGCGGCATGCGTCAACGCGTCGTGATCGCGATCGCGATCGCCAACAACCCGAAGGTGATCATCGCCGACGAGCCGACGACAGCCCTGGACGTGACCATCCAGGCCCAGGTGATGGACCTGCTGAAGGTGGCCCAACGCGAGACCGGCGCGGCCACGATCCTGATCACGCACGACATGGGGCTGATCGCCGGCATGGCCGACGACGTGATCGTCATGTACGCGGGCCGTCCCGTCGAGCACGCGCCGGTCTTCGAGTTGTTCGGCGCCCCTCGGATGCCGTACACGATCGGCCTGCTCGGGGCGATCCCCCGGCTCGATGCGACCGAGAAGTCGCCGCTGATCCCGATCACCGGCAACCCGCCGATGCTGATCGACCTGCCGCCCGGGTGCCCGTTCGCGCCGCGCTGCCCCGTCGCGTTCGACGCGTGCCACGGTCTGGAGCCGGGCCTCGCCGATGTCAGGGAGGGCCTCGCCGGCCAGGTTCAGAGCATCCCCGGTCAGGGCGACGTGCACTACCACCAGGCCGCCTGCCATCTGGCCGGCCAGATCGAGGACGGGAAGATCGACGGCCGGCCCGTGTATCCCGTCCCGGCGCACACCCCGGGGAGGTTCGCCGGCGTGGCGCGCGACCAGCGCCCGCTGACCCTCGAGGTCAAGAACATGACGAAGACGTTCCCGCTGCTCAAGGGCGCGATGCTGAAGCGCCGGGTCGGCTGGGTGTACGCCGTGAACGACATCAGCTTCGACTTGCGGACGTCCGAGACGCTCGCGATCGTCGGCGAGTCCGGCTCGGGCAAGACCACGACGCTGCTCGAGGTGATGAACCTGGATCCGGCGACGCAGGGCGAAATCCACCTCGGCGGCGTGGATGTCGTCCACGGCAGCGGCGCCGACCGGCGGGCGCACCGGCGCGACATCCAGATGGTGTTCCAGGACCCGGCCGGCGCGCTCGATCCGCGCTTCACCGTGTACGACATCATCGCCGAGCCGCTGCTCGCGTTCGGGCATCCCAAGGCCGAGATCCCGGCGCGGGTGCGCGAACTGATGGACGTCGTCGGCCTCGACCCGGCGCACGTCGACCGGTTCCCGACGGCGTTCTCCGGTGGCCAGCGCCAGCGCATCTGCATCGCCCGCGCGCTCGCGCCGACGCCGAAGATCGTCGCACTCGACGAGCCGGTGAGCGCGCTCGATGTGTCGATCCGCGCCGACGTGCTCAACCTGCTGGCCGACCTGCAGTCGCAGTTCGAGTTGTCCTACCTGTTCGTCAGCCACGACCTGTCGGTCGTCCGCCACATCTCCGACCGGGTCGCCGTGATGTATGTCGGGCGCTTCGTCGAGGTCGGCTCGACCCCCGCCATCTTCGCCAATCCGCGGCACCCGTATACTGAAGCTCTACTGTCCGCCATCCCGATCCCCGACCCGGTGGTCGAACGGGCCCGAACACGTATCGTCCTGGAGGG
>WQUE01000097.1 GCA_009785885.1 Actinomycetes bacterium | reverse complement strand
CGATCAACGTCACGCCCATCAAGGACGACCCGGGCTGGCCGGTCGGCTGCAACAGCGGCAACGAGATGTGGGCCGTGTCGCAGGCCGCGCCGATGCGGCGCGTCCAGGTCAACGGCTCGACCACGTTCATGCCGTGGTGCCAGAACCCGAACTACGCCTCCGGCGGCTACGTGGCCGACTCGATCCTGAACGGTGCGGTCACCATGGGCTCCCAGCAGCAGTTCTACATGCGCAACACGAGCCTCATCCCGAAGAACGGGATGAACTACGTGTGGAACCAGGTCTTCTCCGGGACGACGAACGCCCCCGCGAATGACTTCGGCAACGGCCACGCCTACACGACCCTCGACACGACACCGGTGAGCAAGGAGCGTCCGTACCTCTTCATCGACGCGGCGGGCACCTGGAGCGTCTTCGTGCCGTCGATGCAGACGAACTCCTCCGGCGTCTCGTGGGCGAACGGCCCCACGCCGGGCGCATCGATCCCGCTGTCGTCGTTCTTCGTCGCCTCGCCGTCCGATTCGGCCCAGACGATCAACGCCGCGTTGGCCCGCGGGCTCAACCTGATCCTGACGCCCGGCGTGTACACCTACGCCGACTCGATCGACGTGAAGAAGGCGAACACCGTCGTGCTCGGGCTCGGCTTCGCCACGCTCACCGCCGCCAGGGGGAACGCCGTCCTGACCACGGGCGATGTCGTCGGCATCGACATCGCCGGCCTCACGGCCGACGCCGGGCCCCTCAACTCGCCGGTGCTCATGCAGATCGGCTCGAAGAACCCGAACAACGGCAAGGCCAACAACGACCCGGGCAACCCGGTCGCGCTGCAGGACGTGTTCTTCCGCATCGGCGGGCCGCACGTCGGCAAGGCCACGGTCGCCCTGGAAGTCAACACGAGCAACGCGATCCTCGACCACCTGTGGATCTGGCGCGCCGACCACGGCGTCCCCGGTTCGGTCGGTTGGGACATCAACACCTCCGACACCGGTCTGGTCGTCAACGGCAACAACGTCACCGCGACCGGCCTGTTCGTCGAACACTTCCAGAAGTACAACGTGATCTGGAACGGACAAGGCGGCACGGTCATCTTCTTCCAGAACGAACTGCCGTACGACCCGCCGACCCAAGACGCCTATCAGCACGACGGCGTCCTCGGCTACGCCGCGTTCAAGGTGGCCGACTCCGTGAAGACGTTCCAGGGCTACGGCCTGGGCAGCTACATCTACACGCCGGTCAACCCGGGCATCGTCGTGTCGAACGCCTTCGAGGTGCCGGACACGCCGGGCGTGCAGATGACCAACCTGCTGACGATCAACCTGTCCGGCCCGGGCACGATCACGAACGTGATCAACAACGTGGGCGGTCAGGTCGACACCAACTTCCGCGACATCGCACGCCAGGTCGTGTGGTACTCCAACGGCGTCTGGCGGTAACACCTCCCCGACGGCGCGCCGCCGGCCCGGCTCCAGGGGCTGACGGCGCGCCGTCCGGCGTCACCCCACCATGATCAACCAGAGCAGCGCGAGGTTCAGCCCGACGATGAGGACGACGGCCGCCCAGGCCACGATCCGCAGCGGCGGCCGGTTGGCGTGGGCGCCCATGACCGGACCGCTGCTCAGGTGGACCAGTGGGATCAGCGCGAAGGGAATACCGAACGACAGCACGACCTGGCTGATCACCAGGGCCCAGGTCGGCTCGGCGCCGAGCGCGAGGATGACGAGGGCCGGGACGAGCGTCACCAGCCGCATGACCATGATCGGGACGCGCTTGTGGAGCAGGCCGCCGATGATCGTCGATCCGGCGTAGGCGCCGACGGCCGTCGAGGCGAGGCCGGACGCAAGCAGCCCGATCGCGAAGATGGCACCGACGGGCGCCCCCAGCATGCGCACGATGGCGGCGTGGGCACCCAGGATCGAGTCGGTGTCGCCGGCGCCCGGCAGCGCCGCCGCGGCGAGCAGCAGCATGGCGATGTTGACCGTGCCCGCCAGAACCATGGCCACACCCGTCTCCACCTGCGTGCCGCGCAGGACACCGCGCATGGCGGACTCCTCGACCGCGCCGTACCGGTCGAGGGCCAGCGATGAGTGCGCATAGATCGCGTGCGGCATCACGGTCGCCCCGAGCATCGAGGCGGCCAACAGCACGGACTGCTGACCGGTGAACCCCGGGACCAGGCCGGCCGCCGTTTCGCCCCAGTCCACGTGCACATAGAACAGCCCGGTGACGAAGCCGAGCGCGATCACCATGAGCAGGCCGATGATGACGCGTTCGAAGGCCTTCTCGCCGTGCTGCGACTGGATCGCCAAGAGGCCGATCGACACCAGGCCGACGATCACACCGCCCGCGATGAGGGGCAACCCGAACAGAATGTGGCATGCGAGCGCCCCGCCGATCACCTCCGCCAGGTCGGTCGCGATCGCGACCACCTCGGCCTGCACCAGGTACAGCGCCTTGGGTCCTCGCCGCAGCCGCTGCCCGAGCACCTCGGGCAGGCTCCGCCCGGTCACCAGGCCCAGCTTCGCCGACAGGTACTGCACAACCATGGCGGTCAGGTTCGCAAGCGCGAGCACCCACACGAGCCGATAGCCGAAACGTGCCCCCGCGGTGAGGTTGGCCGCGACGTTGCCCGGGTCGACGTAGGCGACCGAGGCGACGAACGCCGGACCCCACAGCCACGTCATGGCTTTGGGACGACGAGGGGGCACCGTGGGCGGCACCAGCCCAGACTATCGGACCGGACGGCGTCCGTCCCGCCAGGTCGCCAGCAACCTGCCACAATGGGACCCATGTCCTCCGCATCGAGCACCACGACCCTGGCGGGCGAGATCCGCGGGCAGCTGACCGGCCGGGCCGATCCGGGCCGTGCCGTCGGGCAGCAGGCCTACATGAAGTCGGCCATGCCGTTCCTCGGCGTGCCCCGACCGGAGGTGCGCCGACTCGTCCACCGGGCCGCCACCGCCCGTCACACCACCCTGGATGACCTTGTCGCGACCTCGATGGATCTTTTCGATCACGCCACCTGGCGCGAGGAGCGCTACGCCGCCATCGACCTGACCGGACTGCCGGCTGCGCTCGGCCGCTGGGAACTTGCCGGACTGCACGAGCACCAGGCACGGACCGGCGCCTGGTGGGACTACGTGGACGACATCGCCCACCGCGTCGCGGCGCTGCACGACGCCCACCCGGGGCCGGCCGCCGGCCGCGTGCGGACCTGGGCACGCGACGACAGTCTCTGGATACGCCGCCTGGCGATCCTGTCGCAGCTCCAGCGCGGCCCGCGCACGGACACCGGCCTGCTCGCCGAGGTCGTCCTGCCCAATGCCACCGATCCGGAGTTCTTCATCCGCAAGGCCATCGGTTGGGCCCTACGCGATTATGCCCGCACGGATCCCGCGTGGGTCGCGGCCTTCGTGGCTAGCCACGACCTCAGTCCGCTCAGCCGCAGGGAGGCGCTCAAACATCTGGGTTGACGCCGACCGAGTATCGGGTGGACGCGAAGCGCCTGGTTCATGGCGGCGAGCTGTCCGAGGCACACCTCAGGCGTCCGCGGCGACCGCCTCCAGGTCCCCCTCGTCGAACGCCTGCGGGAGCACCTGGGTCATCGGCAGCACGCCCTGCGGCGTGTCCAGCAGCATGCTGGGCCCGCCATGCTCCCACAGGAGCTGGCGGCAGCGACCGCACGGCATGATGGTCTCCCCCGCGCCGTTGACGCACGCCACGGCGACGAGCCGCCCCCCACCGGAGGCCACGAGCGCGCTCACGAGGCCACACTCGGCGCACAACGTCACCCCGTAGCCGGCGTTCTCCACGTTGCAGCCCGCCACGACCCGTCCGTCGTCGGCCAGACCGGCCGCCCCGACCGGGTAGTGCGAGTACGGTGCGTACGCCCGCGCGCACACATCCCGCGCCGCCGCCCGTAGCCCGTCCCAGTCGATCCCCATGCGCGCCTCACTTCACGTAGTTCACGCCGTCGGCCTTCGGGGCGACCACCCGCCCCACCAGCCCGGCGACCGCGATGATCGTCGCCACGTACGGCAGGATCAGCAGGAATTGGCTGTTCACGGGCGTGCCCAGCGTCTGGACCTGCCCGGCCAACTGGGCGACGAAGCCGAAGAAGAGCGCCATCAGCGCCGCCAGGCCCGGCTTCCACCGGCCCATGATCAGCGCGGCCAGCGCGATGAAGCCGTAGCCCGACGAGATGCCCTTCACGAACCCGCCCGTCGAACCGACCGTGAAGAACGTGCCGCCCAGGCCCGCGAGCAGACCGCCGACCAGTACCGCCTGCCACCGGATCGCCCGGACGTTCAGGCCGACGGTGTCGGCCGCCTCGGGGTGCTCGCCGACGGCACGGACGTGCAGGCCCCACTTCGTGCGGTACAGCAGGAACCACACCAGCGGGATGCAGACGAGCGCCAGGTACGCCAGGATCGTCTGGTCGAAGATGATCGGCCCCAGGAACGGGATCTTCGACAACCCGGGGATCGGAATCTTCGCCATCACCGGCGACAGGTTGTAGCGCTGCGCGTTCGTCGACATGAACTGCGTGTACAGGAAGCCGGTCAGGCCGGTCGCGAACAGGTTCAGCACGACGCCGAGCACCACCTGGTCGACCAGGTACTTGATCGAGAACAGCGCCAGCAGCACGCCCATGAGCACGCCCGTGACCATGCCCGCGATCAGCGCCGCGGTGATCGACTTGGTCAGCGTACCGACCAGGGCCGCCGAGAACGCCCCGGTCAGGAACTGGCCCTCGATCGCGACGTTCACGACGCCCGCGTTCTCCCCCATCACGCCGGCCAGTGCGCCGAGGATCAGCGGCGTGGCGTACGCCATCATCCCGGCGAACTGGTTGCTGACCTGGAACGGCATCGGCGCGTTGCCCGCCGTGACCTTCTGCGAGGTCGCCGCCCACGCCAAGAAACCGATCACGAACGCGAGCCCGGCCAAGACGTTCAGCACGACCCGCAGCTTCGGCGGAACACCCTTCACGAACAACGCCGCAGCCGCGAGCAGGCACAACACGGCGCCCGCCGCGACCGCCGCGACACCAGGCAGGGAGAACGTCGGGAGCTTCACCGTCGCCAACGCGTCGGACAGCGAGAACGAGGCCGGGCCGTGCGTGTACAGCGACAGCACACCCAACAGCACGCCGACCACGGCGAGCAGCACGCCCATCGTCAGCCGGTGGCCTCGCGCCTCGGGCGACTCGGCATGCTCCAGGGAGGCGTCGACGGACAACTCCTGCTCGTGCAGCCTCGCCTCCAGGTCGCCCAAGGCGGGCGCCTGAGGCCCGGAGGACGTGGGCTCCATCGGGAACCGTCCGGTCTGCGGGCTCATCGCGCGCCTCCTTCCGAGGTCGGAGCGGTCACGGCCGGGGCGGAGCCGGCCGGTGGGTCCCCCGGCGGGGCAGACGATGCGGTGGCGGACGCCACGGATGCGGACGCCGCAGACGCGGACGGTGCGACGACGGGGTCCAGCACCGAGTCGTCCAGGCGCGTCACCTCGACGATCGCGCGACGCTTCAGGAACGGTGCCAGCGTCCGGACGAGCATCGGCGCCGCCACGAACATCACGATGAGGGCCTGCAGGACGCTCGCCAGCTCCAGCGGCGTGCCGGCGACCGACTGCATGCTCTGCGCACCCGCGTTGAGCGCCCCGAACAACAGCCCGGCCAGCACGGTGCCGCCCGGCTTGCTGCGTCCCAGCAGGGCCACGGTGATCGCGTCGAAACCCACCGTGCCGACCATCCCGACCGACAGCGGGTTCGACCCGCCGAGCGAGTCGGGCATCAGGATGATCACGGTCCCCGCCAGGCCGCACAGGGAACCCGCGATCACCATCGCGATCGTCAACACGAACGGGACGCTCATGCCGGCGGTCGCCGCGGCGTCCGCATTGGACCCGACCGCCCGGATCTGGAAGCCGAGTCTCGTGCGCTCCAGCAGCCACCATGCGGCGAGCGCCGCCAGCAGCGCGATCAGGAACCCGAGGTGCAGCCGCGTGCCCGCGATGCGCGGAAGCGTCGCCGACCAGGTGATCGCCGGGCTGATCGGATCGGTGCGCCCGGGCCGGCGGAAGGCGGTCGTCATCAGCAGGTACATCAGCATCCCGCTCGCGATGTAGTTCAACATGATCGTCGTGATGACCTCGTTGGCCCCGAACCGCGCCCGCAGGAACCCGGCCAGTCCCGCCCACACGGCCCCGCCGAGCAACCCGGCGAGGATCGCCGCCGGCAGGTGGAGCGGCATCGGCCAGTCGAAGCGGAACCCGACGTAGCCGGCCAGGATCGTCCCCCAGATCGCCTGGCCCTGGCCGCCGATGTTGAACAGGCCGACGCGGAAGCCGAGCCCGACCCCCAACCCGGCCAGGATCAGCGGTGCCGCGCGGGACGTCGTCTCGGTCAACGCATACCACGAGCCGACCGACCCTTTCGCCAGTGCCGAGTACGTCGACGCTATCCGCTCCCAGGCCGCCACGAAGAAGTCGCTCGGTTGGGAGAACAGGTACGACGCCTTCGCCAGGATGTCGGGGTTGCTCACCACCAGCAGGATCGCGCCGAGGATCAGGGCGAACACGAACGCCATGACCATCTCGCCGAGCGCATACCAGACGCTGCCCGAACGCCACACCTCCAGGAAGCTCCTGCCGAGGGACGGCCGCTTACCGGGCGCCCGCGCCGTCACCGCCGGTGCCACCGCGGCCACCGTCTGTGCGCTCATGCCTTGGCCTCCTCGCCGCTCGTGGGGACGTCCGTGCCACCCGGCCCCGGTGGGCCGCCGGTGGGCGCGGCCGGGTGCGTGCCGATGCTCGCCGCCTCCTCGAACGGCACCCCCGCCATCATCAGACCCAACACGTCGCGGGGCGTATCCGGCGGAACGATGCCGACGAGCTTGCCCCGGTACATCACGGCGATCCGGTCGGCGAGCGCCTCCACCTCGTCGAGTTCGGTCGACACGATGAGCACCGCGGTTCCTTTGTCGCGCTCGGCGACGATCCGCGCGTGCAGGAACTCGATCGCGCCGACGTCCACACCGCGGGTCGGCTGCGAGGCCAGCAGCAGCTTCAGCGGCCGGGACAGTTCGCGGGCCAGCACGACCTTCTGCTGGTTGCCACCGGACAGGCTCGTGGCCGGCAGGGTCACGTCGGGGGTGCGGATGTCGAACTCCGCCGCCAGCTTGTCGGCGTTGTCGAGGATTCCACCGACGTCCAGCCAGGCGAAACGCGAGAACGACTCGACCTGGTCGAGCACCAGGTTCTCGGCGATACTGAACTTGCCGATGAGGCCGTCACTTTGGCGGTCCTCCGGCACGTAGCCGAAGCCCGCGGCGATGGCCGTCTTCACGCGGGCCCGCGTCAGGTCGGCCCCTTCCAGCTTCACACTCCCCTCCAGCACCGGCACCCGGCCGAGCAGCGCCTCGGCCAGCTCCGTCTGCCCGTTGCCCTGGACACCCGCGACACACACGATCTCCCCCGCGTGCACGTCGAACGTGACCCCGTTCACGACCACCGCGCCGGACGGGTCGGCGACCTTCAGGTTGGACACGCGAAGCACCGGTTCGCCCGGCGTGGCCGGCGGCTTGTCGACCGTCAGACTGACCGAACGGCCGACCATCATCTCGGCAAGTGCCAGCTCGCTCATGCCCGGTTCGGCCTTGCCCACGACCCGGCCGCGACGGATCACGGTGATGTCGTCGGCGATCTCACGGACCTCGTGCAGCTTGTGCGTGATGAACACGATCGCGTGGCCCTCGTCGCGCAGCTCGTGCATGATGCGCATGAGGTCGTCGGTCTCCTGCGGGGTCAGCACGGCGGTCGGCTCGTCGAAAATCAGGTACTTCGCGTCGTTGGCCAGGGACTTCAGGATCTCGACCCGCTGCTGGACCCCAACCGGCAGGTCGCCGACCACCGACTCCGGGCGCACGTCCATGTGGTAGCGCGCCGACAGGCGCCGCACGTTGGCCCGGGCCGAACGGATGTCCAGCAGGCCCGCCGCGCCCGGCTCACGGCCAAGCACGATGTTCTCCGCGACCGTGAACACGTTGACGAGCATGAAGTGCTGGTGGACCATGCCGATGCCCGCGTCGATCGCGTCGCGGCTGTCACGGAAGTGTTGTTCGACGCCGCCGATCGAGATGGAGCCCTCATCGGCGGGCAACAGCCCGTACAGCAGGTTCATCAGCGTCGTCTTGCCGGCGCCGTTCTCCCCGAGCAGGCAGTGGATCCGGCCCGGGACGATGTCCAGGTCGATGTGGTCGCACGCCGTCAGCGTGCCGAAGCGCTTCGTCATGCCACGCAGGGACAAGCCCTGGGTGGACGACGTGGACCCGGCCGGCGCGGTGGGTGTACTCGTCAGCATTGACACGGGCACCATCTTGCCACGCCCCGGCCCAAGCGGGGAGGCCGCCGCCCCGATCTCGCGCGGTGTGTCCCCGGCATGCGGAAGGGGGAGGGCAGATGCCCTCCCCCTCCTCGACAAGCCCGTCAGCGACTCACCCGCGGGTGAGGCCAACGGCTCAGTTGGCGCTCTTCGACGGCGCCTTGATCGTGCCGTCGATGATGCCCTTCTGGATCGCGGTCAACTCGGCCTTCAGGTCGGCGGAAATCTTCGAGTCCCAATCGTGGAACGGGGCGATGCCGACGCCCTTGTTGGCGAGCGTGCCGACGTAGTCGTCCGCGTTGAACTTGCCGTTGAAGGTGTCCGTGATGACCTGCTCCACGGCGACATCCATGCCCTTGTACACGCTGGTCGGAATCACCGAGCAGTACTGGGAGGCGCTGATGCAGCCGTCGGTGTCCACCCAGATGGCGCTGACCTTGCCGTTGCTGGCCTGGGCGGCCTGAAGCGCGCCCGTGCCGGCGTTGCCGGCGACCGGGAACAGCACGTCGGCGCCCTGGCTCACCTGGTTGTCGGCCGCCGTCTTGCCCGCGGCGACATCGGTGAACGGCGACTGGCTCTGGACCATCATGCCGTCCTGCTTGTCGACGTCCCAGCCGATCACCTGGACGCTCTTGCCCTTCTTGTCGTTGAAGTACTTGACGCCCTCGACGTAGCCGTCCATGAAGATCGTCACCGACGGGTAGGGCTGGCCGCCGTACGTGGCGACCTTGCCGCTCTGGGAAATGGACGCAGCCAGATAGCCGGCGAGGAAACCGGCCTCGTTGGTGTTGAACAGCAGGCCCTTCGCGTTCGGCAGCGGCTCGTTGGTCGCCGAGTCGACGAGCGCGAACTTCACGGTCGGATTCGCCTTCGCGGCCGCCGTGACCGCATCGGCCAGGGCGAAGCCGACACCGATGATGATGTCGCACTTGGCGCTGATCATCGACTGCACGTTCTTGGCGTAGTCGTCCGCCGTCACCGACTGGACGTGCTGCTCCTTGATTCCGAGCTTCTTGACCGCGTTGGTGACGCCCGCATAGGACGTCTGGTTGAACGACTTGTCGTCGAAACCGCCCTGGTCCGAGACCATGCAGGCGAGGAAGTTGGAGGCGCTGCCGGTCGCCGACGTGGATGTCGACGCCGGATTGGTGGTCGAGGTGCTTGCCGTGCCGGGCGCCTTGGCGCACCCCGACAGGGACAGCGCGAGCGCGCACGCTGCGATGGGAAGGGCGAGGATGGTCTTCTTCACGTGATGTTCTGCCTCTCTACAGGACTCCTGCGATGATGAATCGATGGCCGGATGGGCACAGCTTCTATCGTACCGTGCCCGGTGCCACGGCCCCTGGCCGGGGCGGCGAGACCGGGCAATCGTTACCAGGTTGCAACGTCGCGCCCGGCCGGAATGTTCCGGCGTGAGGCGGTCTCTCAGCTGGGGGTTTCGGACGTCTCCGCCGGCGGCATGCCGGACGGCGCCTCGTCCGGGACGGCACGGACCCAGGCGATGCGGCGTCCGTCCATCTCCGTGACCCGCAGCCGCCACACCCGTCGCTCCGCCGGGGCGGCGTCCCCGGCCGCCCCCTCGGCCGGCATCAACGTGGCACACACCTCGTCGTTCTGCTCCGGGAGACGTCCCAACTGGGCCATGAGGAACCCGCCGAGGGTGTCGTAGGGCCCGTCCGGCAAGGCGTAGCCGGTGCGTTCGGCGAACTCCGGCACGGTCAGGAGACCGTCGAGGTCGCCCCGTTCCGCCTGGACCCCAGCGCCGGGCACCACGTCGTACTCGTCGGTGATCTCGCCGATCAGCTCCTCGACCAGGTCCTCCAGGGTGATGATGCCGGCCGTGCCGCCGTACTCGTCCTGCACGACCGCCAGGTGGGCACGGCGGCGGCGCATCCGCGTCAGCGCGGGCAGAACCTGCACGGTCTCCGGCAGGAACAGTACCGGCCGGGCGAACCGTCGCAGGGGTCGCGTGCGGACGTCGGCGCTCATGTCCATCAGGTCGCGCACGTGAAGGAAACCCAGCACACGATCCGGCGACCCGCCGATCACGGGATAGCGCGAGTGCGGGGCGTCGCGGACGCGGTGCAGTGCCTCCTCGGCGAGCATGTCGCCCGACAGGAAGTCGACCTCGGTCCGCGGGACCATCACCTCGCGCAGGTTCGTCCCACCGGCGCTGAACACCTCGTCCACGATGTGCCGCTCCTCGACACCGAGGCTCGGCGCGGAGGACACCATGGAGCGCAACTCGGCGCTGCTCACCTCCGACTTGCCCGCCGCCGGGTCGCCGCCGAGAGCGCGCACGAGCACATTCGTGCACACCCCCATCAGCCAGATCACGGGCCGGAACGCCGAGGCCAACCCGTTGAGAAGAGGCGCCAGCGTCAGCGCAATCCCCTCGGGACGCTGCATCCCGAGGCGCTTGGCAGTCAGTTCGCTGATCACGATCGAGACGAAGCTGATCACAACGGTCACGGCCACGAGGGCGATCACCGAGGCGGCCCGCGGGGGCATCCCCCAACCCAGGAGGATCGGCGTGAGCCACATGTTGGCCAGCGAGGCGCCGCCGAACGAGGCCGACAGGAAGCCGGACAGGGTCACGCCGATCTGCACCGCCGACAAGAACCGGTTGGGGCTGGCGAGCAGCCGGGCCACGGCGCGTCCGCGCTTCCCCTGGCGGATCAGCCCGGCGACCTGCGAGGATCGCAACGACACCAGCGCCATCTCGGCCGCCGCGAACACGCCGCCGATGAGGAAGAACACGAACACCAGCAGCGTGTCGAGCCACACGTTGCCCACGCCCGCACCTCCATCGTCACGGTACCCGGGACGATCCCCGGCACCCTCGGCCCGCCGCCGTCCTCACGCATCCGGTCCTTCCGGGACCTGGGCCCCAGTGTAGGCCAGACACGCCGGACCGTATCGGCGCGCGGTCGTCGATCCTCAGGACGGCGACTGCCCCATCCGGCGGCGCCAAAGCATCAGACCGGCCGCACCGGCGGCCAGCAGGAACGCCGCAAGGCCCACCGGCGACGTCCCGCCCCCGCCGCCACCGGTCGCCGCCGCGAGGCCTCCTGGCCCGGTGGACGGTGAGGTGCCGGGGGGCGGTGGCGGAGTGGCGGCAGGCGCGGGGACGGTGAACGTCGTCACGGCCCCGCCGGACGCGGCACCCATGAGCGTCACCGTGTGGTCGCCCGAGGCGAAGCCGGATGGTGCCGTCCACGTGAACGTGACCATCCCGGTCGAGTCGGCGGTCTTGGCGGGCAGCGCGATGGCAGGGGAATCGATCCCCGCCTGCACCGACTCCCCCACCGCGAAGCCCGTGCCGACGAACCGGTAGGTCGCACCCGAGCGGGTCGCGGTCACCGCCGGTGTCGTCGCGGCGTCCACCGGAGTAGCCGGCGCGCTCACCACCGCCGGCTCACCCATGGTGGCGGTCGCGGCAGGCGAACGGTTCCCCGCCGCGTCGATGGCCACGACCGTGATGTCGCCATTCATCCCGTTCGCGGCGTCGAGAGCCCACGTGCCCGCCGGGCTGGTGGTGACGTCGCCGACCATCGCACCGGTGGCGTCGGTCACCACAACCCAACTGCCCGCCTCGGCCGTGCCCGACACACGCGTCCCCGTCGACGAGATGATGGGCGCCGCCGGGACGGTGACGTCCAGCGTCCCGGTCGCCAGACCCGACGCGGAACCATCCAGGGTGGTCGCGATCGCGCTCAGCGGCCCGTCGACCGCATCGGACGGTGTCGCCACGGTCCAGGCGCCCGTCGAATCGACTGTGGCACGGGTCCTGCCCGTGGCCCCGCCCGCCTTGGGGTAGGTGACGTCCACGGTTGCACCGGCGGCCGCCGTACCCGCAATGATGGACGCGTTCCCACCCGTGATCACCGGCGGCAGCGGCGGAACGACGGACATCGCGCCGTCCGCCGGTACGACGAACGTGCTGATCGCCACCCCGGACGCGCCGGACAGGACCACTTGGTGCGAGCCCGTCGCGAAGTCCGCGGGCACGTTCCAGCCGAACACGCTCACCCCGGCAGCATCGGCCGCAACCGAGCCGAGATCGACCGGTTCCGAGTGGATCGAGGCGCTCACCGCCTCCCCGGCGCCGAAACCGGTACCCGTGAACGTGAAGTGGTCGCCGGATCGGCGTACCCCCACCGCCACGGATTCGGTGTCCGTGACAACTCCGGCGTCGACCGCGGGCGTCTCCTCGTCGGGCACCGCATCGGTCACGGGCGACACTTCCTCGACCGGTGTGGTGGGGCTGGTCGTCTGACTGTCGACGGGATCGGCGACGGGGCAGACCCGGCCGGCCGGACATCCTCCTGGCGGGATCGGGGCGTAGAGCGAGGCTTTCGTCGCAAACGCGGTGAACAGCGCGACCTGCGGCCAGTAGGCCGAGAACGGAATCGTGACGCCGCCGATGGTGACGCCGGTCGGCGTGAACGTGAACGGCTGGTTGGGGTGGGCGCGGTAGTCCTGTGCCTTGCCGGCCGCGCAGGCTGCATCGCAGCCCGGACCGGCGGCCGACGCCTGGATCATCGCCGCCACGTTCGCTCCTGGCGTGAACAGGTCGGCGACGCGCAGCACGGCACCCGTGTCGAGCCTCACGTTGAGCGCGTCGAAGGCGCCGTTCGTGGACAGGCGGGCCGACAGCGACAGCGCATTGCCGACGTTGCCCTGGACCGTGCCCGTCACCTTGGCTTTCACCCCGGAGGCCTGGCATGCCGGGGCGCCGGCGGCCACGCCCGCCAGCGCATCCTGGCGCGCGCGGAACGACGCGTTGATGCTGTCCTGGACGGCCTTGTCGGCGAGGCCGGCGACGGTGACCCGCGTGATCGCCGTACAGCCCTGCGCCCCGACGACGTACTGAGTCCGCGTGGTGAACGACACCGGATTGGTCGCGTACGGCGGGGGAGTGGTGGTCGTCGCCGGGGCGGTCGTCGATGGCTGGGTGGGCGGGGCGGAGGACGTGGATTGGGTCGGATGGGTCGCCTGGGTGGACTGGGTCGGTGAGGTCGGTTTGACCGAGGGGGATTGTGTCGTCGGGGGCGGTGTGGTCGGGGGCGTCGTGGCCGAGGCCGACGGCAGCACGTAGCCCGCGCCGCTGATGGCCTGCCGCCCGGTGGCGGAGGTCGCGGCCTGCACGAACAACGCCCCCGCACGCGCCGTGGCGGCACCCGTCGCGATCGAGTACGTGAACGTCGCCGGGTAGCGTCCGGACGCGAACGACTGGGGGGTCGGGGCGACACCGCCGATCGAGATCTGCTTGATGCCCGCCGTCGCCGGATCGATGCCCGCCTGGACCAACGCGTGCGACAGTTCGAACCCGATGTCCCCCGTGCCGTCGCCGGTCTGCCCGGCGACGGCGCGAACCAGGCTGTCCGTCGAAACCATGTGGGTCCCGCGGGATGAAGAACCGGGTGCGATCACCGCGCCGAACGCAGCTTGGGTGGCGTTCTCCCAGCGCTGGAGGACGATGATGCGCTGGTCGGGACCACCGACCTGCTTCCAGTTCGTGATCGTGCCCGCGTAGATGGCCCGGATCTCGTCCAGGGTCAACGAGGTGACGGGGTTGCTCGCATGCGTCAGGAAAACCAACCCCTCGGCGGCGACGGGGGTGAACGGCAGGCTCCCCGTCGGGCCGCCCGCCCCGTTCGTCTGCGCCATGATCACGGCATCCACGCGCCCCGC
>WQUE01000096.1 GCA_009785885.1 Actinomycetes bacterium | reverse complement strand
GAACATTCCAGGTCGTGTCGGTGACGGATGAGACCGGCACGCCGTGGCTGCTGGAGAAGCGCACGTTCGCCACCTTCGGTCCAGGCCCTACGGTGGCCGGCGCGCTCGCGCTGAGCATCGCGTACTGCGGAAGCGACACGGGGCAGTTCTTCGTGGATGGGGCGAGGTTGCTGCCGGTGTCGGGTGGCCTCATCAGCACGGAGAACTTCTGCGGTGCGGTCGTGGAAGCCCACCGTCAGGCGCTGATCGACATGCTCCAGTCCTCAATCGGCTTCGAGTTCGCGTCGACGACAGACCTGCTCCTGACTGGTTCCGGACTCGTCCTCAGTTTGAGGGCATACGCGGCGTAGGGTCGCCTCCAGACGGCGGGGACGGCGGGGGCTCCGGGGTCACGTGGTGAGCGTTGTCGCGGGCTCCACCATCCAGGTCGAGTTGAACGCCATTGTGTCGTGATGGCGGGTCGTCCATGGCGGCCGATCACGCCTCCGGCCCGGTCGGGCGGCCGCGCCGGTGGGTCCCTGGTTGCAGTTCCCGCATGGCGGCAGCCGGGTCGTCCGCCAGTTCGCGGGGCAGGCGGGTGCCGAACGCCCGCAGGGCCTCGGTCAGGCGTCGCTCCTGGTGGGACGCGTCCCGGCCCGCGACCTCGGCGATCTCGGCGGGGCTGAGCCCGTCCCAGAATGTCCACCGCAGCAGGTCCGCGTCGCGGCCGCCGAGGCCGGCCAGCGCCTTGCGTCCCGCATCGAGCGACCCGGCCGCGCCGCGCCGCAGCATCGACAGGGAGCCGGTCATGATCGACTCGACCATGGACACCGATTCGGCCTGCCGCCGGTACGCCTTGTCCACGACGTCCTCGACGACCCGGTAGAACTCCTTCAGCCCGAGCGGCCGGCGGGCGACCCGTAGCGCGTCCCACACCCGCCCGGCCAGCGCCTCCGGGTCCTCGACGCCGCAGGCCCGCCACTCGCACGTGACGACGGCCAGGTCGGCGTACCGCGCCCGGAACGCCTCGAACGCGTCGTTCACGCCCGTGCGGCCGTCACGATGTCGGCGAACTCGTCGGCGGTTTCCTCGACGCGGTCCCAGTCGGTGTATTCGACCATGGTCTCCGGGTCGGTCGGGCCCTTCGTCATCGTCATGATCATCTGGATCGCCAGCTTGTCCAGGAGGTTGTACCGCGGGTACTCCAGCGCCCCGGCGACCACCTCGGTGTGCGTCGGCACCCAGCCCGTCTCGTCCAGGAACTTGCGTGTGTACGAATGCACCGCCGGGTCGCGCTTCTCCTCCTTGCGGGCGGTCAACGACACGGTGACGAGCAGCGTCGGCACCCGCTCCAGCCACCAGCCGTAGCGGGACACCAGGTCGTAGGCGAGCTTGTCGAAGTGGCCGTACCGCACCGACGCCACCAGCACCAGCGCGTCGTGCACGGCCGGGTTCGGCGCGGTGGCCACATTCAGCGGCCCGAACTGGGTCTCCAGGCCGCGGACGATCAACTCGTCGTTGATCGCGCTGGCGATCTTGATGCTCTGGCCGAAACGACTGGAGTGCAGGACAAGGATCTTCGACATCGGGCGCCTCGCAGGATGAGTACGTATGTGACCAGGCCATCCTAGTAGGCCGGCGACGTTCCCGCCCCCGAGTCGCTCCTTTGACGACGTCGCTCACAACCCCGACATCCGTCCGCCCCGCGTCAAGGGGACGTCAAGATCTCCTCAGGTGAGCGTCCAGACCCTTGGACGACCCGGCGCAAACCGAGAAAGATGGTGCGCCGTGATCGGGAACATCGTGGCCGCGATCATCGGCGTCGGACTCCTGGCCTACCTGGGGTACGCGCTCGTCCGGCCGGATCGGTTCTGAGTCGCCGATGGCACCATCCCTCCAGGCGGTCCTCGCGATTCTGCTTGTCGCTGCGTGTTTGGCGGCGATCCACGTGCCACTCGGGCGTTACCTCCACTGGGTGTTCACCGACCCGCGCCACACCCGCGCCGAGCGGGTCGTGTACCGGCTGGGCGGCATCGATCCGTCGGTCGAGCAGCGACCGACGTTCTACGCCCTGTCCCTGCTCGCGTTCTCGCTCGTGTCGCTGATCGTGCTGTGGCTTCTGCTCCTCCTGCAGGCCCATCTGCCGTACGCGTACGGACGCACGATGGACCCGCTTGTCGCGTTCAACACGGCCGCGTCGTTCGTCACGAACACGAACTGGCAGTCGTACGTCCCCGAGGCCTCGGCGGGGTACGCGGTGCAGGCGCTCGGCCTGACCGTCCAGAACTTCGTCTCGGCGGGGGTCGGGCTGGCCGTCGCCATCGCGCTCATCCGGGGTCTGGCCAGGTGCGATACCGACCGCATCGGCAACTTCTGGGTCGACCTCGTGCGCGGGACGGTCCGGGTGCTGCTGCCGCTGGCGCTGCTGGCGGCCCTGGTGCTGGTCGGCTTGGGGGTCGTCCAGACCCTGCGGGCGCCGCTCGGTGTCACGACGCTCGCCGGCGGGCACCAGGTGATCCAGGGCGGGTTGGCCGCCTCCCAGGAGGCGATCAAACAGCTGGGGACGAACGGCGGCGGCTTCTTCGGCGCGAATGCGGCGCACCCGCTGGAGAGCCCGAACGGTTGGACGAACCTGCTGGAGATTCTGCTCATGATGGCGATCCCGTCGGCGCTGCCACGCACCTACGGGCTGATGGTCGCCGACCGCCGCCAAGGCTGGACGATCGCCGCCGTGATGGCGAGCCTCGGCGTCGCGGGCATGGGCCTGCTGGCGTGGCTGGAGGTGGGTCGCGGCAGCCTGGAGGGCAAGGAGGTGCGCTTCGGGACGGCGTGGTCGGCGGTGTTCGCCTCCGCGACGACCTCGACCGCGACCGGGGCCGTCGACGCCGCGCACGAGTCGCTCACCCCGCTCGGCGGTGGCGTCGCGATGCTGAACATGATGCTGGGGGAGCTGTCGCCCGGCGGCGTCGGCACGGGCCTGACCACGATGATCGTGATGATCATCGTCACGGTGTTCATCGCGGGTCTGACCGTCGGACGCACCCCCGAACTGCTCGGCAAGACGATCGGACGGCGCGAGATCAGCCTCGCCGCGCTCGCGATGCTCGTCCCACCGGCGTTGGTGCTCGTCGGGACAGGGTTGGCGGTGATCATTCCGGCGTCCCGCGCCGCGATCTTTGCGACCGGGCCGGCCGGGTTCAGCGAGGTGCTGTACGCGTTCACCTCGGCGGCGAACAATAACGGGTCGGCGTTCGCCGGGCTGGGCGCCTCCCAGCCGTTCCTCGACGCCGGCCTGGCGTTCGCGATGCTCACCGGACGGTTCGTGCCGCTGGTCGCACTGGTGTCGCTGGCCGGCGGCCTGGCCGCGCAGGGGCGCCGTCCCGTCACCGCCGGCACCCTGCCGACGCACACCCCGACGTTCGCGGGTTTCCTGCTCGTCGTGATCCTGCTGCTCACCGGCCTGACGTACTTCCCGTCACTGGCGCTGGGGCCGATCGCGGGGCTGTCATGACGATCCATCCCCGTCCGCAAGGGGGCTCGCTGGCTCGGCTCGCCGTCCGCGCGCTGCCGCAGGCGCTGCGCAAGCTCGACCCACGGCACGTGATCACCAGCCCCGTGATCTTCGTCGTGTGGATCGGATCCGTGCTGACGACGGTGCTCGCGATCATCTCCCCGTCGGTGTTCTCGGTGTCGGTCGCGGGCTGGCTGTGGGCGACGATCGTGTTCGCGAACCTCGCCGAGGCGATCGCCGAGGGACGCGGCAAGGCGCAGGCCGACACCCTGCGCGCGACCCGGACGAACACGACCGCCCGCCGCCTCACCGACGACGGCACCGAGGAGGACGTGCCGGGCACGGATCTCGATCTCGGCGACCTGGTCGTCGTCGAGGCGGGGCAGGTGATCCCCGGCGACGGCGACGTGATCGAGGGCGTGGCAAGCGTCGACGAGTCGGCGGTCACGGGGGAGTCGTCCCCGGTGATCCGGGAGGCGGGCGGCGACCGCTGCTCCGTGACCGGGGGCACGACGGTGCTGTCGGACCGCATCGTCGTGAAGATCACGGCCAGGCCCGGCTCGACGTTCATCGACAAGATGATCGCCCTCGTCGAGGGCGCGGCCCGCCAGAAGACACCCAACGAGCTGGCGCTGTCGATCCTGCTCGTGACGCTCACGATCATCTTCACCCTCGCCGTCGGCGCGCTGCGGATGCAGGCCGCCTACCCGGGCGCCGATCTTTCCCTGCTGATGCTCGTGGCGCTGCTGGTGTGCCTGATCCCGACGACGATCGGCGCGCTGCTGTCCGCGATCGGCATCGCCGGCATGGACCGGCTCGTGCGGCGCAACGTTCTCGCGATGTCCGGACGGGCCGTCGAGGCGGCCGGCGACGTGAACACGCTGCTGCTCGACAAGACGGGCACGATCACGTTCGGCAACCGGCGGGCCACCGACGTGTTCCCGGTCGAGGGCGTGGACCGGGACGACCTCGTCGCGGCCGTGAGGTTGGCCTCGCTCGCGGATGCGACGCCCGAGGGCCGTTCGATCGTCGACTTCGCCGAGGCGGCCGGCGTGTCGGGGGAGCCGTCCAACCAGGCGAGCCTGGCGGTGCTCGGCGCGGACGTCGTCCCGTTCACTGCGCAGACGCGCATGTCGGGGGTGGACATGCCCGACGGTTCCCTCCTGCGCAAGGGCGCCGGTTCGCAGGTGACGGCGTGGGTGGAGGCCGGGGGCGGTGTTGTGCCCAGCGGGTTGCAGGCCGTGATCGATGCCGTGTCGCAGCGCGGCGCGACGCCGCTGGTCGTCGCCCGGTCGCGGGACGGCGTCCCGGCGGTGCTGGGCGTCGTCGAGCTGAAGGACGTTGTCAAGCCCGGGTTACGCGAGCGGTTCGACGAGCTGCGCGCGATGGGCATCCGCACGGTGATGGTCACCGGCGACAACCCGCTCACCGCCCGGGCGATCGCGGAGGAGGCGGGCGTCGACGACTTCCTCGCCGAGGCGACTCCGGAGGATAAGCTGCGCCTCATCAGGGGCGAACAGGCCACCGGGCGGCTCGTCGCGATGACCGGCGACGGCACGAACGACGCCCCGGCGCTCGCCCAGGCCGACGTCGGCGTCGCGATGAACACGGGGACGTCCGCGGCGAAGGAGGCCGGCAACATGGTCGACCTGGACTCCGACCCGACGAAGCTGATCGACATCGTGGCGATCGGCAAGCAGCTGCTGATCACGCGGGGGGCGCTGACGACGTTCTCGATCGCGAATGACCTTGCGAAGTACTTCGCGATCATTCCGGCGATGTTCGTCGCGATCTATCCCGGATTGCAGGCATTGAACATCATGCGTCTGCATTCCCCCTCGTCGGCGATGCTGTCGGCGGTGATCTTCAACGCGGTGATCATTCTCGCGCTCGTACCGCTCGCGCTGCACGGCGTCGCGTACAAGCCGATGAGCGCCTCGGCGATGCTGCGGCGCAACCTGGCGGTGTACGGGCTCGGCGGGGTGATCGCCCCGTTCATCGGCATCAAGCTGATCGACCTGCTCGTGTCGCTGCTTCCGGGGTTGGGGTGAGGTCATGACGTTCGCACGCCACTGTCTGGCCGCGCTGCGGCTGCTCGTCGTGATGACGGTGCTGCTCGGGGTGGGGTATCCGCTTGCCGTGATGGTGATCGGGCACGCGATCTGGCCGCGGCAGGCGGACGGTTCGCTGGTGACCGACGGGTCCGGCGCGGTCGTCGGCTCGTCCCTGGTGGGCCAGTCGTTCGGGGACGAGGTGGGGTGGTTCTGGTCGCGTCCCTCCGCGTGCGACTATTCCGGGACGACGTCCGGCGGGACGAACCTGCCCCCGGACTCCGCCGCGCAGCAGGCGGCCCGGGCCGAACGGGAGACCCAACTGGAGGCGGCGAACCCGGACGCGGTCGGCCCCGTCCCGGAGGACGCCCTGACCGCCTCGGCCAGCTGCCTGGATCCGGACATCTCCCCGGC
>WQUE01000095.1 GCA_009785885.1 Actinomycetes bacterium | reverse complement strand
CGATCAGCCCGCGACAGCGCCTCGACGACGTGCTGTCCGCGATCTGGGACCTGCCGTTCGCAGGCACCGACTGCGCCTTGCCCATGCTGTGGGCGGCCCGTTACGAGGTGCCCGTCGACACGTTCGTCGTCTACACCGACAGCGAGACGTGGGCGGGCCACGTCCACCCCTACCAGGCGTTGCGGGCCTACCGCGACCGGATGGGCATCCCGGCCAAGCTCGTCGTGGTGGGCATGACGGCGAGCGATTTCTCCATCGCCGACCCCACTGACGCCGGCATGCTCGACGTGGCGGGGTTCGATGCGGCGGTGCCGGGCCTGATCGCGGACTTCTCCACCGCGGAGGTGGCCCGGGCGTGACGGGGGGACGTGCGGGGCGGGACCGACCGGGGGCGGGTGTCTCCGGGGGTCCCGCCCGCGCCGACGACATTCGCGTCCAGCAGGCACGGGAGCACCAGCGCGCCGCCGAGGCGGCCCGGGTCGTCGCGGCCAGCCACCTCGCCACCCGCGACGCCCTCGTCCGCAACCTCTACGCCGAGGGCGCGTGGTCCTACGCGCAGCTGGCCCGCGCGCTCGGCCTCACCCCGGAACTGATCGCGAAGATCATCAGGCCTCAGCGGCGGTGAGGCTCCAGAGCCATGTGGCTGTGCGCAAAGTTCCGATGAGATCTCGGGGTTTCTATTCGAGGCCCTCGCGGCGCATGAGGTGCGCCGGGTCGGGATCGGAGCCCCGGAAGTCCCGGTAGGCGGCCATGACGTCCCGGGAGCCGCCGACGGCCAGCACCCCGCGGCGGAAGGCCTCGCCCGCGTCCCGGTCGAGGCCGCCGTGGCCGGCGAACCAGGCGTCCGTGTCCGCGTCGAGGACCTCGCTCCACAGGTAGGCGTAGTAGGCGGCGGCGTACCCGTGCCCCCAGATGTGCATGAAGTAGCAGCTGCGGTACCGGGGCGGCACGAGCGGGAACCACACGCCGGCCCGCTCGAGTGCCGCCTGCTCGAACGCGTCGACCTCGTCCGGGGACGATGGCAGCTCGTCCGGCGGTGTCTGGTGCCAGGCCTGGTCGAGCAGCATCGCCGCGTACTTCTCGAACACGATGTAGCCCTCTCCCGCCTGCCGTGACCCGACGAGCGCGTCGATGAGGTGGTCGGGCAGCGGTTCGCCGGTCTCGTAGTGGCGGGCGAACCGGGCGATCAGCGCGGGCTCCCACGCCCAGATCTCATTCACTTGGGACGGGAACTCGACGAAGTCGGTCGGGGTGCGCGTACCGGAGACCGACGGGTAGCGCACGTCCGACAGCAGGCCGTGCAGGTCGTGACCGAACTCGTGGAACAGCGTCGTCACCTGTTTCCAGGTCATGAGGCAGGGCCGGTTCGGTTCGGGACGGGTCAGGTTGCCGTTGTTGGTCACGACGGGCAGATCGCCGAACAGGCGGCTCTGCGGGACGAGCAGCGTCATCCACGCGCCGCCCCCCTTGGTCGGACGGGCGTACGGGTCGAAGATCACCCCACCGAGCAGCGTGCCGTCCGCCTCGTGCACCTCGTAGGCGCGGCAGTCCGCGGTGTAGCCGCCGAGGGTGTCGCGCCGGGTGAAGGTCAGGCCGTAGAGGATCCCGGCGGCGGCAAGCACACCCTGTTCCAGCACCTGCTCGAACGGCAGGTACGCCGACAGGGTCTCCTCGTCGACTCCGGGAGCGTCGGCGGGACGCTGGGCCGCCGTCCACTGCCAGTCCCAGGCCTGCAGCGTCTCGCCCGGGACCAGCGCGGCGAAACGCGCCCGCAGGGCGTCCGCCTCGCGCCGGACGGCCCGCCCCGCCGCTGCGGCCGCGCGGGTCAGCAGGCCCATGACGGCCTCCGTCGTCTTGGCGCAGCAATCGTCGGCGACATAGGCGGCATAGTGGGGGAAGCCCAGCAGGGCGGCCTTGCGGGCCCGGAGGCGGGCCAGTTCCACGATGACGGGTCGCGTGTCGGACTCGGCAACGCGGCCGCGCCCGACGGACGCCTCGTAGAGCAACTGGCGTGTGTCGCGATTGTTCAGCCGGGACAGGAGCGGCTGGCCGGTGGTGTTCACCAGGTCGAGCGCGAAGAATCCGTCCCAGCCGTGGCGCTCGGCGGCCCGGCGGGCCGCTTCGATCTGGTCGGGGCCGAGTCCGTCCAGCCCGGCGCGGTCGGTGATGAGGACGGCGCCCGTTCTGCGCCCGGCGACGACCCGGGCGGAGAACTCGGCCTCCAGGGCCGCGATGCGCTCATTGAGGTCGCGCAGCTCCTGCTGGTGCGCCTCCGGCAGGTCGATGCCGGCGCGCCGGAACCGGCGCAGGATCTCGGACAGCAGCCAGGCGTCCTGGTCGTCGAGGCCGGCCGCCCGCGTCTCCAGATCGCGGAACCGCTCGTAGAGCGCCCGGTCGAGCCAGATCGCGTCGCGGTGCCGGGCCAGCGCCGGGGCAAGGTCGGCCTCGATCGCCTCGCGTGCGGGGGTGGCGTCGGCGCTCAGCAGCGTCAGGAAGGCGCTGCGACCGCGGTCGAGGAGATGCGACGACCGCTCCCAGTCGCGCAGCAGGTCCGTGGTCGGGGGTGCGGTTCGGCCCACCAGATCGTCCAGCCGGGCGCGCTGCTCGACCATCCCTTGTTCGATCGCCCACCGGTAATCCTCGTCGGCGAGTGAGCCGAAGGCGGGCGCAGCCGGGGGCTGGCCGCCATCAAGTCCGAACAGGGCACGCGGCGCCGCGGGCATGGGCATCCTTTCGATTGGATCCGTGGGGTGGGTCGTCCCGACCATTGTTGCGCATCGGGCGGGCCAAGGACCGCGCGGCTCGCGGACACGACAGGGGTTTCACGAGGAGCGATGCCGACAACGAGGCGGCTCGTCTCATTATGCGATGCATCGTCTCACGAATCGAGACATTCGCCGGCTGGGCGGCATTCATGGCTGAATGGTGCGCGTCGAATTGTCCACGGGTTGCCGTCGAGACATCCCCCGGCGGCCCTTCAGCACACGAGGAAACCAGCATGAAAGCCATTCCAGGTGTGGAATACGTCCGCACCAGCCCCGACAAACCTCCCGTCGCCGTCATCGACAAACGTCCGATGCCGCTGTCCAAGAAGATCATCTTCGCCGTGATCGGCCTGATCGCCGCCTCGGCATGGGCCGTGATCGCGTTCGTCCGTGGTGAGAGCGTCAACGCCGCGTACTTCGTGATCGCCGCCGTGGGGACGTACATCATCGCGTTCCGGTTCTACGCCCGTCTGGTCGAGTACAAGATCGTCCAGCCGCGCAACGACCACGCCACCCCGGCGGAGCGCCACAACAACGGCCGCGACTTCCTGCCCACCGACCGGCGGGTGCTGTTCGGCCACCACTTCGCCGCGATCGCCGGTGCCGGGCCGCTGGTCGGCCCCGTGCTCGCGACGCAGATGGGCTACCTGCCCAGCGTGATCTGGATCGTGATCGGCGCCGTGCTCGCGGGCGCGGTCCAGGACTACCTGGTCATGGTGCTGTCCTCGCGGCGACGCGGCCGCTCACTCGGGCAGATGATCAAGGACGAGATGGGCTCGCTCGGCGGCATCGTCGGCACGATCGGCATCCTCTTCATCATGGTCATGCTCATCGCCGTGCTCGGCCTGATCATCGTCCAGGCGCTCGTCGGTTCGCCGTGGGGCGTGTTCTCGATCGCCTGCACCATCCCGATCGCGCTGTTCATGGGCCTGTACCTGCGGTTCCTCCGTCCGGGACGGGTCGCCGAGGTGTCGGTGATCGGCGTCGTCCTACTGCTCCTGGCGATCTGGGGCGGCCGGGCCGTGAGCCAGGCCAGCTGGGGGCACATCTTCAACCTGACCGGCGTGCAGCTGGCCTGGTGCCTCATCGGCTACGGCTTCCTCGCCTCGGTGCTGCCCGTGTGGCTGCTGCTGGCCCCGCGCGACTACCTGTCGACGTTCATGAAGGTCGGCACGATCGTCCTGCTGGCGGCCGGTGTGATCATCGCGCACCCGATCGTCCGAGCCCCGGCCGTGTCGACGTTCGCCCACCGCGGTGACGGCCCGGTGTTCGCCGGCAACCTGTTCCCGTTCCTGTTCATCACGATCGCCTGTGGCGCGCTCTCCGGCTTCCACTCGCTCATCTCCTCGGGCACGACGCCGAAGCTGGTCGAGAAGGAGACCCAGATGCGCGCCATCGGCTATGGTGGCATGCTGGTTGAGTCGTTCGTCGCCGTGATGGCGCTCGTCACGGCAATCGCGATGGATCCGCAGCTGTACTTCGCGATCAACGCCCCGGCGGCCGCGACGGGGGCGCTGACCAACCTCCAGGGTGCGACGCCGGACGCGCTGCTCCAGGCCGCGAACCACGCGGCGGACTACGTGAGGAACACCCTCGGCATCGCCCCGCCGCCCGGCGTCGACCCGATCACGGGCCAGGCGCTCGTGGACGAGGCGCACAGCATCGGGGAGATGCAGGTCATCTCGAAGACGGGCGGTGCCCCGACGCTGGCCCTCGGCATGGCGCACATCTTCCACTCGTTCCTCGGCGGGGCCGCGTTCAAGGAGTTCTGGTACCACTTTGCGATCATGTTCGAGGCGCTGTTCATCCTCACGACAGTCGACGCCGGCACGCGCGTGGCGCGCTTCATGCTGTCCGACGCCCTCGGCAACCTCCCCGGCGCGTTCCGCAAGTTCCGCGATCCGTCCTGGGTCGGCGGCACGTGGGCCTGCTCGGCGATCGTCGTGGCGGGCTGGGGCTCGATCCTCGTGATGGGCATCACCGATCCGCTCGGCGGCATCAACACGCTGTACCCGCTGTTCGGCATCTCGAACCAGTTGCTCGCGGCGATGGCGCTGACGCTCGTCACGGTCGTCGTGATCAAGAAGGGCCTGATCAAGTGGGCGTGGATCCCCGCCATCGGGCTCGTGTGGGACCTGGTCGTGACGTTGACGGCCAGCTACCACAAGGCGTTCTCCAAGGTGCAGGCGCTCGGCTATTGGACGCAACACCAGTGCTACGTGGCGGCCAAGAGCGCGGCCACCTCGGGGGCGATCACGCCCAGCGACAAGGGCGTGTTCAAGTACACGTCCACCGCGCCGAAGTGCTCCGTCACGGGCACGCTGAAGCAGATGGATGCGGTCTTGCGCAACACGATGGTCCAGGAGATTCTGCAGATCCTGTTCGCGCTGTGCGTCATCATCGTCGTGGGCGTGGGCATCTGGGTGGCCGTCAAGACCATCCGTGCCGGCGGAACCCTGCCGACGGCCGAGGAGGAGCCGGTGGCGTCGCACCTGTTCGCCCCGGCCGACCTGGCGATGTCCAACCTGGAGAAGGAGGTGAAGGCCGAGTGGCTCGCCTACGAGGCGGAAAACGGCGTCAAGGAACCGGCCCTCACCGTCGCCGTCTCGGATGCCGAGGCGGGCGAGGACGCCAACCTATGACAGGGTTGTCGTCATGAGTGGCAACGGCGCGTCCGCGGCGGCCGGGGGGCGGCGTGCGTCCTCCCTGGCCGTCGCGGCGCGCGCCTGGCGGGCGTTCGTGTGGTACGTCAAGAGCGTGCTGGGGGAGAACGACTACGAGCGCTATGTCGCGCACCTGCGGGCCCACCACCCGGACGCGCCCGTGCCAACCGTGAGCGCGTACTGGCGCGACCGCTACGCCCGCGAGGACGCCCACCCCGAGGGCCGCTGCTGCTGAAGCCGGGACGATGAGGCGTCCCGGTTCCATATCGCGTCCCGGGATGCCGCGCACCGTGAGGGGCGGCTAGCCTGGTGCTATGACGACGCAGTCTCCGCCCCCGGCCGGTGATGCCGGTTTCCGCGCCATCGGCGCCCTCGTGATCGGGGAGTCGCTGGTCGACATCGTGCCCCGACACGACGGCACCACCAGCGAACTGCCGGGCGGCTCGCCGATGAACATCGCCGTCGGGTTGGCCCGCCTGGGGCACGACGTGCGCCTGGCGACCTGGATCGGACGCGACGACCGTGGCGCGGTGATCGCCGACCACGTGGAGGAGTGCGGCGTGTGGCTGCTGCCCGGCTCGGACGGCGCGGAGCGCACGCCGACGGCGACCGTCACGTTCGACGAGGCGGGCAGCGCCCACTACGCCTTCGACCTGGCCTGGCGTTGCCCCCCGATCACCATGCATGCCGCGCCCCAGGTCACCCACGTCGGGTCGATCGGCGCGCTGCTCGCACCGGGGGCGGGCGACGTCGCGGCGGCCGCGCGTCATTTCCACGGCGACAGCCTCATCACCTACGACCCGAACATCCGCCCGGCGGCGATTCCGCCGCACGACGAGAGCCTCGCCCTCGTGGAGGCGGTCGTCGCGCAGGCGGACATCGTCAAGGTGTCCCAGGAGGACCTGGCGTGGCTGTATCCGGGCCGGTCCAGCGCCGTCGTCGCGGAGGATTGGCTCGGGCGCGGCCCCGCCCTCGTAGTCGTCACCCGCGGGGACCAGGGCGTCCGGGCATTGGCGAGGGATTTCGTGGTCGGCGCGCCCGCCGTGCCCGCGACGGTCGTCGACACGATCGGGGCCGGCGACGCGTTCATGGCCGGCCTGATCGACGGGCTGGCCCGGCGTGGCCTCGTCGGTGCGGCCGGACGCACCGCACTCCGCGCCGCGGCCCCGGAAACCCTCGCCGCCATCCTGGCGTGGGCGAGCCGCGCGGCCGCGATCTGCGTGTCCCGTCCGGGCGCCGACCTGCCCTGGCGGAACGAGTTGGACGAGGACGCCCCCGCCTGGTAGTCAGCGCGTGTGTGCGCCCGCCTGGGCGGCGATGAGCTTGTCGCGGACCTGTGCCCGCACGACCTTGCCGAGCATCGACGTCGGCAGGTCGTCCACCTCGACGATCACCTTGGGCACCTTGTAGGCCGTCAGGCGCTCCGCGCAGTACCGCCGCAGGCTCTCGGGGTCGCACACGCCCACCTCGCGCGGCAGGATCGCCGCCGCGACCCGCTCGCCGCCGAGCGGCAGCGGCAGGCCCACCACGGCGGCGTCCGTCACGTCCGGATGGCCCCGGAGGATCGCCTCGACCTCGGTCGGTGAGACGTTGAACCCGCCGACGATGATCAACTCCTTGACCCGGTCGACGATCGTGATGTAGCCGTCGGCGTCGACCGTCACGATGTCGCCCGTCCGCAGCCAGCCGCCCGGCAGTAGCGTCCCCTCCGTCTCCTCGGGCCGGTTCCAGTAGCCGCAGAACACCTGCGGACCGCGCGCGAGCAGCTCGCCGCGCTCGCCGGGTGCCACGTCGCGGGTCGGGTCTGCGAGATCGACGACGCGGACATCCGTGCCGGGGAACGGCAGGCCGACCGTGCCCGACCGTCGGGTCGGGCCCACCGGGTTGCCGGCGATCACGGGGGAGGCCTCCGTCATGCCGTAACCCTCGATCAGGGGCACGCCCGTCTCGGCTTCCCATGCCGCCGCCGTCTCGGCGGACAGGCTCATCGCGCCGCAGACGCAGAACCGGGCCGACGACAGGCTGACGTGTTTGCGCTTTGCCATCGCCGCGATCACGTGGAAGATCGGCGGCACGCCGCCCAGCACCGTCGGCGGGATCCGCTGCGCAGTCGTGACGACCATGCGGGCGTCGAACGTCGGGAACAGCACGATCCGGGCCTGCACAAGCACCCCGAGCGTCAGCGCGAGCGTCATGCCGAACGCATGGAACATCGGCAGCACGCTGTACACGACCTCGCGGCGCGGCTCGATGCCGTGCAACCAGGCCCGGGCCTGGAGGGCGTTCGACAGCAGGTTCTCATGGGTGAGCATCGCCCCCTTGGGGAGGCCCGTCGTTCCGGACGTGTACTGGATCACCGCAAGATCTCGCACCCCCGGTACAGGGTGGTCCGCGGCGAGGGGACGGTGGCGCAGCAGCTTCCTCCACGTCGTCACCCCGCTGACCTTCGCGGTCAGCTTGGCGCGGGTGGCGCGCAGGCCGGGAAGTGGCAGGCGCAGTGCCTGGCGCTTCAGCCAGGGGAACGCGTCCAGCAGGTTCACGGAGACGAGGTGATCCAGCACGACATCCTCGGGCTGTTCGCGGAGCTTGGCCGCGGCGACGTCCCAGCAGATGGCGATGCGGGCGGCGTGGTCCTCGAACATGTGCCGCAGTTCGCGCGCCGTGTAGAGAGGGTTGTGTTCGACGACGATGGCGCCCAGACGGAGCACGGCGTAGAACGCGACGACGTGCTGGGGGCAGTTGGGCAGGATGATCGCCACCCGGTCGCCGGCACGGACGCCGAGGTGGCGCAAGCCCTCCGCGGCACGCGCCACCTGGTCGCCCAGGTCCTGGTAGGTCGTGGTACGACCGAAGAAATCAGTCGCGATGTCGCGGGATGCGGCGCGCGCGGCGTGTTCGATCAGACGCGGCAGCGGCTCCCGCGGCGGGACGATGTCGGCGGGCACGCCCGGCGTGTAGAACTGGGTCCAGTGGGGAGTCGGCGCCATGCGTGCCATTCTGCCCGACGTCGCGGTCAATCGCGGCAGCGCCCACCGATCAACCGGCCGGGCGCAACAGCGGGAACAGGATGGTTTCCCGGATGCCTGCCCCGGTGAACAGCATGACGAGCCGGTCCAGGCCGAGCCCGAGCCCGCCCATCGGCGGGGCGCCCTGCTCCAACGCGGCGAGGAAGTCCTCGTCGAGTCGCATCGCCTCCGGGTCGCCGGCGGCCGCCTTGAGGCTCTGCGCGGTGAGGACCTCGCGCTGGATCACAGGGTCGATCAACTCCGAGAAGCCGGTGCCGCGCTCGAGGCCGCCGATCATGAGATCCCACGCCTCGATCAGGCCGGGCGTGGTGCGGTGGGGCCGGGCCAGCGGCTGGGCGACCGCGGGGAAGTCGCAGACGAACGTCGGCTGCACCAGTGTCGGCTCGACCAGGTGCTCGAACGCCCGGATTGTGAGTTTGCCCTCGTCCCAACCTGGATCGATGGGCACCTCGTGGGCTTCGCACAAGCGGATCAACGCCGCGCGCGGCGTGTCGACGGTGATCTCCTCGCCGACCGCGGCCGACAGCCCCTCGTGGACGCCGAGCCAGCGCCACGGGCCGTCCAGGTCGATGACGGCGCCGTCCTCACGCGTGATCTGGCGCGAGCCGAGCGTGTCCGCGGCATCGAGGATCACCTGCCGGATCACGTCGGCGATCGTGAACTGGTCGCCCCAGCTCTCGTACGCCTCGATCATGGTGAACTCGGGGCTGTGCGTCGAGTCGACGCCCTCGTTGCGGAAGATCCGGCCGAGCTCGTACACCCGGTCGGCGCCGCCGACCATCGCGCGCTTCAGGTGCAGCTCCAGGGCGATGCGCATCGTCATGTCGAGGTCGAAGGCGTTCAGGTGCGTCCCGAACGGACGGGCCGCCGCGCCGCCGTGCACGAGCTGCAGCACCGGCGTCTCCACCTCGATGAAGCCGAGCCGCTCGAAGGTCGCCCGCACGGACGCCGTGACCGCCGCGCGCGTCCGCACCATCTCGCGTGCCTCGGGCCTGGCGATCAGGTCGGTGTGGCGCGAGCGCACGCGCGCCTCCTCCGTGAGGTCTTTGTGCAGCACGGGCAGGGGGCGCAGCGCTTTGCTGGCCAGCCGCCACTCGCGGGCCAGGACCGATAGCTCGCCCCGCTTCGAGCTGATCACCCGTCCGCGCACCCACACGAAGTCGCCCAAGTCGATGTCGGTCTTCCATTCGTCGAGGCGTGCCTCGCCGACCTCGGCCAGGGACAACATCACCTGGAGGCGCATCCCGTTGTCGGCGTGCGTGAAGCCGTCCTGGAGCGTGGCGAAGCACAGCTTGCCGGTGTTGCGCGCGAACACGACCCGGCCGCCGATGGTGACCTCGTCGTCGGTCTCCTCGCCCGGCGCCAGGCGGTCGCCCCAGCCGTCGCGCACCTGGCGCAGCGTGTGGCTGCGCCGCAGGTCGACGGGGTAGGGCTGCTGCCCGGACGCGAGCAGCCGCGTCCGCTTGTCGCGGCGTACCTGCTGCTGCTCGGAGATGTCGAGGTCATGTTCGGCCGTGTCGTCCCCGCCGGGCCGGCCGGTCTCGGGTGTGTTCGTGGTGCTCACAGGCACCCAGTCTAGGGCCGTGGGCCAGAGGGACCCTGCCCTCGACGATGTGATGCAACTGATGCTCTAGAATTGATGTCATGAGCATCACAACCCGCACCACCATCGCCATCGACTCCGGGTTGCTCCAGACCGCCAAGGCTGCGGCCAGGCGCCAGGGCTGCACGTTGGGGCAGTACATCAGCCAGGCGCTGCAGCACACGATCCTGGACGACGCCACGCCGAGGCCCGCGCCGGCGCCGGTGGCTCTTCCCGTTGCGGGCGGAGGCGTTCCGAACCCCGGTATCGACTGGTCGTCGAACGCGTCCATCATGGATGTCCTGGACGCCGCCGATCTCGCCGAGGGGCGGCTGCCGCGATGGTGACACCCGTGGTGCTCGACGTGAACATCCTCGTGGCGGCGCACCAGCCCCTCCATGCCCACCACGACCTGGCGGCGCGGTGGCTGAGCCATCACCTGTCGGGTGCCACGGGGTCGGTGGTCGTGCCGGACATCGTCTGGGCCGGCTTCGCCCGCGTGACGACGAACCTCCACGCCTTCAACCCGCCGGCCACGCCGCAGGACGCGGCCCTGTTCGCGGAGGCGGTCACGCGGGCCCCGGCCTACTGCGGCATCGCCGGCTTGGCCGACGGGGTCCAGCCGTTCTTCGGGACTGTCGTCCGTGCACAGGCCCGCGGGAATCTCGTGACCGACGCGTACATCGCGGCAGTCGCGCTGCAGCTGGGCGCCGCCGTCGCGACGTTCGATCGTGACTTCCGGCGCTTCGACGGGTTGCGGATCGTGACACCGGCCATGCCCGCCTGAGCGTCAGGCGAGGTGGAACTCGCTGGTGCAGCGCGCCATGACGTCCGGGTCATGCGTGATCGCCAACAGGGCCGTCTCGCCGAGGGCCGCCCACAGGTCGTCGAGCAGCGCCGCGGCGGTGGGCTGGTCGAGGTGCTCGGTCGGTTCGTCCAGGATCACGAGGTCGGGCCAGCGCTCGGCCACGAGCAGGCGGGCCAAGGCGACGCGTCGGGCCTCGCCACCCGACAGGGCGGTGCCCCCCTCGCCGATCAGCCGGTCGGGCGAAAGCTGGGGCAGCCCCGCCCGGGCCAGGGCGGCAGCGATCTGCTCGTCGGTCGCGTGGGGGTTGCCGATCCGCACGTTCTCGGCGACGGACGTCCCGAAGATGTGGGCGTCCTGCGCAAGGTAGCCGATGCGACCTGTCGCGTCCAGGTCGCCGGCGACCGGCGGGATCAGGCCGAGGACGGTCGCCGCGAGGGTCGTCTTGCCGATCCCGGACGCCCCCGTCACCGCCACGCGCCCGCCCGGGGCCACGTCCAGATTCAGGCCGCACAGGACGGGGTCGTGGCCAGGCCAACCGATCGTGAGGTCGCGCAGGGACAGGACGGAAGGAGTGCCCATCGCCGGCCCGGCAGCGCTGTTGCCATCATCTGCGCTTGTCGCCACCTCGGTGGTGGCCGCGGGGACGTCGTCGGTGGGGCGGTCGCCCCGGCCCACGGGCGGGCTGGTCAGCAGCTCGACGATGCGTGCCAGGCCGAAGCGGGCGCCGGTCAGCGTCTGGGCGGCCTTGGTCAGGTCGCCGAAGCTCTCGTGCAGGGCCAGCGGCGTGAGGCACAGCAACGCCAGGTCGCGGGCCGGCATGTCGCCACGCAGCACCGCCTGGCCGCCCAGGAGGAGCGCGGCCGCCACCGCGAGGCCCATGACGACGAGCTGGCCCCCGGCGGCGAGCCCCTGCGTCCAGGCGGAGCGGGCCTCGGCGGCCCGCAGCCGCGCGTCGAGACGGCTCAGCGTGTCCAGTTCGGCGGCGGCCGCGTCGTAGGCGACCAGATCCAGCGCCGAGGTCGACATCTGGGCCACCTGATTCGCCAGGTCGGCGCGGGCCGGCACCCGGGACGCGTCGGCGCGGTGCGACCAGCGGCCCGCCAGCCACGGCAGCACGAGGCCGGCCACGAGCGAGCACGCCAACAGGACGGCTGCGCTGGCCGGGTCGAACACGGTCAGGATCAGCGACGTCCCGAGCAGCACCACCGTCGCCGAGATGAACGGGAGTGCCACGCGCACGATCACGTCCATGATGGCCTCGACGTCCGCGGTGACGCGCATCAGGAGGTCCCCGCGCCGGCGGCCGAGCAGCGTCGTCCGGCTCAACGTGTCGTACGTCGCCAGCCGCAGCGCCGACTGCATGCGCAACGCCACGTCATGGCCGGCCAGCCGTTCTGCGTACCGGAACACACCCCGGCTCGTGCCGAAGGTTCGGACGGCGGTGGCGGCGACGAGGAGGAACATCACGGGCGGATGCTCGGCGGCGCGCGACAACAACCAGGCCGAGGTGGCCAGCAGCGCGACGGACGCCCCCGTCGCGCAAACCGACAACAGCGCGGCCAGTGCGAGACGCCCGGGGCCGCCCGGCACACGACGCAGCAGGTGTGTCAGCAGCGTGCGGACGTTCGTCGGCGCGAAACCGCTCGGCTGTGCCGGCGCGGCCGTCGTCGTCTCGGCGGCACTCATGCGCTCACCGCCTCGGGCTCCGCGGCAGGGACCACATCGTGGGGTTCGACGCGGATCACCCGGTCGGCGATCTCCAGCACGGCCGGCCGATGGGACACGACCAGGACGGCGACCCCGGATTGCCGCAGCGCCGCGAGCGCGGTGGCCTCGGCCACCTGGTCCAGGCCGGCGGTGGGCTCGTCCAGGATCGCCAGGCGGGCCCCGCCGTACTCCAGGCGGATCAGCGCGCGGGCCATGGCGACACGCCGGCGCTCCCCGGCGGACAGGCCCTCCCCGACGTCGCCGACGGTGTGGTCGAGGGCGATCGGTCCGCCGCCGACCCGGTCGAGGGCGTGGCGCATCGCCGCCTCGGGCACCCCCGGATGGCCGAGCGCGATGTTGTCGGCGACGGTCCCCGGCAGCAGGCCCGGTTCCTGGCCGACCCATGCCACCTCGCGACGCCAGGTGCCCCCGTCGAGGTGGGCGAGGTCGCGGCCACCCGCCAGCACGGCACCCGTCGTGGGCCGCAGGAAGCCGAGTGCCAGGCCGAGCACGGTCGACTTGCCGGCCCCGCTCGGGCCGGCAAGCGCGACCAGTTCCCCGGCGGCCACATCGAAGCTCACCTCGTCGAGCACGAGCGGCTCCTCCGTCGCGGACGGCGCGGCGCCCGGCAGCGGCGGGTAGCGGTAGCTCACTCCCCGGAAGCTCACCATCGCGGACCCGGTGGCCTGCGTCGCCGGGGTGACCGCCTCGGCAACGGCCGGGGGGACAGCGTCGATGATCGCGAACGCCGCATCGGCGGCGGCCGACCCGTTCGCGGAGTCGTGGAAGTGCGTGCCGACCATGCGGATCGGCAGGTAGACCTCTGGGGCGATGATCAGGATGAACAGGGCGTTGTTCAAGTCGAGGCCGCCGTCGACGACCCGGAAGCCGATCGTGACCGCGACAAGCGCAACCGACAAGGTGGCGACCATCTCCAGCACGCCGGCGGACAGGAAGGCGAGTCGCAGCGTCCCCATCGTCTCGGTGCGGTTGGCGTCCTCGACTTTGGACAGGCCCGTGGTCTGCGCCCGGGCCCGTCCGAAGACCTGGAGCGTCGGCAGGCCGGCGACCAGGTCGGCGAAGTAGTTGGCAAGCCGCGATTGCACGGCGAAGCGGCGCTTGACGCGCTCCTGGGTCGTCCAGCCGATCACGATCATGAACACGGGGATCAGCGGTACGGTGACCACGATGATGAAAAGGCTCGTCAAATCCCGGAACCCGACGGCGACTGCCATCACGACCGGCACGATGCCCGCCAGGATGAACTGCGGCAGGTACTTGCTGTAGTACGCATCGAGGGCGTCGAGACCGTGGGTGATGACGGTGATCAGCGTGCCGCTCGGCGTGCGCGAGGCGAAGGGGTTGCGCAGGTGGGCCGCCATGACATCCCGGCGCAGCTGGGACTTCACGGCAGCGGACGCCTTATGGGCGAGCACGCTGGTGAGCCAGGTCAGCGCACCGCGCCCAACGAACAACGCGATGACGAGGGCGGCGTCGCGGGCCACCCCGTCAAGGTTGTGCGTGTCGAACACGTGCGCGATCGCCCGGGACAGCACCGTGGCCTGCA
>WQUE01000094.1 GCA_009785885.1 Actinomycetes bacterium | reverse complement strand
TCGGTGGGGGCCACGACGCGCCACGCCAGTCGAAGGCGGCAATGAACCCCTGGCCGGTGCCCGGTGCAGGTGCGGGCGGATGCTCCACGAGTCCGGAGGCCACCCCGGCTGCCAACTCGCCCACCTCCGCCAACCCCACCGTCGGGGCGCCGATCTGCGTCTCGCCCAGGCTTTGATGATGCTGCACAGGTTCTTGGCCGGCCGCCGGTTGTTCCTCGGCCGCCGGGGCCAAGCCGATGGTCTCGCCGAACAAGTGGTCGAACCCGGACGGGCCGCTTCCCTCCTCGGCGTCGTCAGGCGCCGGGACGGCCTGCTCCGCGGCCATCGGGGCCTCGGCCACCGGTGCCCCGGGCCCGGCAGTCGCCTGAGCCTCGGCGTCGCGCCGTGGCAACGCACCGGTTCCCGCCACGGACGCCGTCGTGGCCCGCTTCGCCGAGTCCATCGCGTCATCCGTCCCGCCAGTCAGGCCGATCGAGGACGCGGCGACGATGCCGTTCCTGATGGACCACGCCCCCTCGAGGCCGACCTCATCGTCGATCAGCAACTGGAGCGAGGCCGACCCCATCGTGACGCGACTCTCGTGCAGCAGGGCCGTCCCCTCGAGCACGGTCCCATCGCTGGTCCGCGCACGGGCGGCGCCGTGCAGGACCACCCGTGCCTCGTCGCCATCGAGAACGGTCGCGGCGAAGGGCGGCAGCCGGCTGATGCCGGTCATCGCGACGAGATCCAGGGAGGATTCGAGCGTGGCCCCCTCGCTCAGCGCGGCGTAGAGCGCCGCGACTCTCGGGTCGGCGGGAGGCAACGCACACAGAACGCACACCGGCCACACGACGACGGCCACATGGCCGCCCGGGGTGTAGGCAAACGCCCTAGTGCTCATTCAGTACCTGCAGTTCGGCTTTGGGGATGGTGGTCTCCACTGACTCCTCGGTCGGTGTGTCCGTGTCGTTACCGGAACGCACTGCCACCACAATAGCCGTTACATTGTCCTTCGCGCCGTTGTCGAGCGCCAGCTGAACCAGCCGGTCGGCGGCCTCGTCCGGAGCCTGGTAGTCCCGCAGCGTCTCCAGGAGAACCGAATCGGGCACCTCGGATGTCAGGCCGTCGGAGCAGATCAGGAACGTATCGTCGCGTCGCTGCGGCAGGACGAGCACGTCGGGCTGCGGCCCCGGCACCGAACCCAACGCCCGGGTCAGCACGCTGCGGCTCGGGTGCGTCTTCGCCTGCTCCGGGTCCAGTTCGCCCGACTCGATCAGTTCCTCCGCCTCGTTGTGGTCGACCGTCTCCCGGGTCAGTCTCCCGTTGGCGTAGCGGTACACCCGCGAGTCGCCGATGTTGAACACGATCCAGTGACGCACGTCGCCGAGCCGGGTGGAGGCGATGCCCGAGACGGTCGACCCGAGACCCAGCGCGGCCGGATGGGTCCGGCCGTGCTCCAGGATCGCCTCGTTGATCGCATCGATCACGTGGGTGATCACGTCCAGGTCGAGCGCGCCCCGGCGGTCCTGGGCCCGGAGCCGTTCGGTGACGATCGTGCTGGCGACCTCGCCGGCGGCGTGCCCGCCCATGCCATCGGCGACCGCCCAGATCCGCTTGCCCACCAGGTAGCTGTCCTCATTGTGCGATCGCACTTTTCCCACATCCGACCGGGCGCCCGCGATGAGCTTCACGTTCTCGTCCCCCGATCTGTCGTGCGTGGTCGCCACGCGGTAGTCGACGCGGCCGAATCACCACGAAACCACCCCGTGATTGTGTCGCGCAAGCCCCTTCGGCCGCAACGGGGAGAACTCCCCATCGACGCAGGGAGGGCCCTCGAACCGCCTGTGGCCGGCTGCCTCAAGCATAGCTCTTTAGTGCAGACAATGCGGCATCACGACCCACGCCCACCTCCGTCGTCGTCCGGCCGGATCGTGTGTCGGCGACGGAGGTCGAGCCCACTGGCACGCCCTGCGGGGAGTGCTCCCCATCGACAAGGGTTTGCATCTCCCCTAGGTTGGTGTCAACAGAACGGACAAGGCTCCACCGGGGCCGACAATCATGAAGGAGAGAACACCATGGCAATGATCGGTATGGATGTCGAGCAAGCCACTGCATCGGCCAACAAGTGGAAGAGCCAGTCGGACCAGCTCGCCCAATTGACCACCACGATGAACCAGCTCGTGACGGCGCTCGACCAGATCTGGAAGGGCACGGACGCCACGAAGTTCATCCACACGGACTGGCCGTCCCAGAAGAAGAACCTCGACCAGTGCAAGCAGGTCGTCGACAAGATGATCCAGGAACTCAAGCAGGACATCGAAGAGCAGAAGAACGCCTCGTCGAAGTAGTCGCCTCAGGCACAACGTCCGCGCGGCCGGGCAGGAGCAGATCCCTCGTGATGCTCCGCCCGGCCGCGCGGCGTCGTCGTGTCGGCGACCGATGCCCCGACGGCTCCCGTCAGTCCCGCGCCAGCCGTAACCGGACGAGGGCACCCCCGCCGACCAGCGCCGCCCCACAATCCCCGGCAAGGGCGCACGCCCGGCAGCTCCCGCCGGGGCACGCGGCGGACACGGAATCGGTGGACAACCGGCCGGTCCGCACCAGATGCTCCAACACGGCCCGGACGACATCGAGCGACAGTCCGGTCCGCACGCCGATCGCCGGCGGGGTCCGGGCCCCGCCCTGGATGGCGTCCAGGACCAGGCTCAAAGGACCGGCGGCCGTCGCGGCCCCGCTCATGCCAGCATCACCCCGATCCGGAACACGACAACCGCGAGCACCCACGCGAGCGTCAGCTGTACCGCCATGCCGAACGCCGTCCAGCGCGCCCCGATCTCGCGCACCTGGGACGCCAGCGTCGCCGCGCAGGGCGTGTACGCGAGAAGAAACACCAGGAACGCCGCGACGGCCGCCAGTTCGTGCCCGCCGGACGCGGCGGCAAAGGCCTCGTGCACCGCATCGCCGAGACCGCCGACGTGCCCGGGTCCCGGCGCGACGACGGTGAACGTCTGGGCCCAGGTGGAGATCACCGCCTCCTTGGCGACGAACCCCACGAGGAGGCCGGCCACGAGCCGCCAATCGCCGAAGCCGGCCCAGGCGAACACGGGGGCGGCGGCCCGGGTCATGCCGGCGAGCACGCTGTGGTCGAGAGGCACATCCCCGAAACCACCGACGCCCGGTCCCGCCGGGATCGCCTCCAGCAGCCACACGACGACCACGGCGGCGACGATGATGCCGCCGGCCGTCTGGAGGAATCCCCGCAGCCGCTGCCACGTGACCGCTGCGATCAACGAGACCGTCGGATGCTGGTACGGCGGCAGGTCCAGCACCATCGGCTGATCGCCGATGCCCCGCCACAGCGCCCGCCGCAGCACGATCCCGACACCGACGACGAGCAGCACCGACACAACGTACATCGCGAACACGACCGTGCCGGCCCACCGGCCGAAGAACACGGACCCGACCAGGAGGTACACCGTCAGGCGGGCCGTGCAGGAGGTGAAGGGCACGAGCAGCACCGTGAGCAGCCGGTGCTCACGCCGGGGCAGGATGCGGGTCGCCGCGATCGCCGGCACGTTGCAGCCGAATCCGACGATCAGCGGCAGGAACGCCTGCCCGGGCAGGCCGAGTCGGCGCATCGTCGAATCCGTGACGACGGCGGCACGCGCCAGGTAGCCGGAATCCTCCAGCAGGGCCAGCAGCGCGAACATGATCGTCATCAACGGAGCGAAGCTCAGCACCATGCCGACCCCGCCGATCAGCCCATCCACCGCCAGGCCCTCGATCCAGGTGCCGCGGAGGCCTAGCCCGCCCAGGCCGGCGCGGGCCCCGCCCGCCACCACCCGGGTGAACAGCATGTCCAGCCCGTGCTGCAAGGGCGTCGCCAGCAACGTGGTGGCCTGAAGCACGATCCACATGGCCGCGAGGAAGATCAGGGGCCCCACCACCGGGGCCAGCACCCAACGATCGAGGCGGTCGCCCCAGCGCGCACCGCGCGTGGGCACCTCGGTGACGGCGCCCGAGACGGCCCGCTCGATCCAGGCGAAACGCTCGTCCTCCCGGACGAACGAACCGTGCCCGCCCATCGCCGCCGACACGACCCGGACCGGACGCGACTTGGCCGGTGCCTGGAGCACGTCGCGGACGGCGGCAGCCAGGTCCTCCTCGCCCTTGCGGCGTCGTGGGTCGACGAGCACGACCGGCGACCCGAGTCGGCGCCCCAGGACGCCCGCATCGACGCGCAGGCCGCGGCGGGCCGCCACATCGGCCATGGTCAGCGCCACGACGACGCGGGCATCGGTCTCGCGCATCTGCGCCACCAGGTAGAGGCTCCGGGCCAAGTGGGCCGCATCGGCCACAACGATCGTCGCATCGGGACGGTCGCGTCCGCCCAATAGGTCGGCTGCGGCCTGTTCGCCGGCCGAGGCGGCGTCGAGACTGTACGCACCCGGCAGGTCGATGAGCGTATAGGACGCCTCGGCGAGCCCGTCCCCACGGGGCCGCCACGTTCCCCGCGCGAACTCGGTGCTGGTGCCGGGCCAGTTGCCCATCGCGACGCCTGCCCCGGTCAGCCGGTTGAACAGCGTCGACTTGCCGACGTTCGGCGCGCCGGCGAGTGCGATCACCGGCGGGCTCACCCTGCCTTCGCCGCCTCGTCCAGGTGGACGTGCAGTTGCGCCGCCACGGATGCGTCCACCGCGATGTGCGATCCGGCCACCGACACGACCCGTCCACCGCCGGACGTTCGTTGCACGACCTCCAGGCGCACCCCGCGCCGCAGTCCCATCGTGGACAGCCGCGCGCGCAACCCGGGCTCCAACAGGCAGACGACCAACCGCAGCGGCGTCCGAAGCGGCGCCACGGCCACGGTCAAGGAGCCTGGTCGCATGGCACCACCCTACCGACGCCACGACCCGCGGTCAACTTTTCAACACGTGGCCGTTTCGAAAATCAGCGCCCGGCGCGGAGCGCCTCGGCGCACCCCGGGAAAGGCCTGTGGCCCGCCCCCTGAAGGGACGGGCCACAGGTATCGACCTTGCGAAATCAGTTCACTTGACGATCTTGGTGACGCGACCGGCGCCGACGGTGTGGCCGCCCTCACGGATGGCGAGCTTCAGGCCCTCCTCCATGGCAATCGGCTTCTGCAGCGTCACGTTCATGTCCGTGTTGTCGCCGGGCATGACCATCTCGACGCCCTCCTGCAGCATGACCGTGCCGGTGACGTCGGTCGTGCGGAAGTAGAACTGCGGGCTGTAGTTGGAGAAGAACGGCTTGTGACGGCCACCCTCGTCCTTCGTCAGCACGTAGACGTTCGCCTGGAACTCGGTGTGCGGCGTGGTGCTGCCCGGCTTGGCGACGACCATGCCACGCTCCACGTCCTCCTTCTTCGTGCCACGGAGCAGCAGACCGACGTTGTCGCCCGCCTCGCCCTCGTCGAGGATCTTGCGGAACATCTCGACGCCGGTCACGGTCGTGGTCTGGGTCTTGGCCAGGCCGACGATCTCGACGCTCTCGCCCGTCTTGATGTGGCCGCGCTCGACACGGCCGGTCACGACGGTGCCGCGGCCGGTGATCGTGAAGACGTCCTCGATCGGCATCAGGAACGGCTTGTCCATCTCGCGGATGGGGTCGGGGATGTAGTCATCGACGGCCTGCATGAGCTCCAGGACGGTCTTGGCCCACTCCGGGTCGCCGTCTAGCGCCTTGAACGCCGAGATGCGCACAACCGGGCAGTCGCGATCGAACTGCTGGGCCTCCAGCAGGTCGCGGATCTCCTCCTCGACCAGGTCGATGAGGTCCTGGTCGACCTCGGGGATCATGTCGCACTTGTTGAGCGCGACGACCATCGCCGGCACGCCCACCTGACGGGCGAGCAGCACGTGCTCGTGCGTCTGGGGCATCGGGCCGTCGGTGGCGGCCACGACGAGGATGGCGCCGTCCATCTGGGCCGCGCCGGTGATCATGTTCTTGATGTAGTCGGCGTGACCCGGGCAGTCGACGTGCGCGTAGTGGCGCTTCGGCGTCTCGTACT
>WQUE01000093.1 GCA_009785885.1 Actinomycetes bacterium | reverse complement strand
TCGGCGTCACGGACGCGATCACGATCGGGCTGGTCTTCTTCGGCTGGGGCGCCCTGTTGGCGGTCTCGGCCGTGGGTATCGCCCCGCGTCTCACAAGAGCGTTGCCCCGCACGACCGTCCTCATCATCGCCGAGGTCGCCCTGGCCGTCGTCCTGCTGGCCTGCGCCCTGTTCATCAACCAGTTGATGCCGCTGATTGTGGCGGTCATTCTGGCCGGCATCCCGCTCGGCCTCCTCAACACCGTCTTGACGGAGTGCTCGATGGAGGCGAGCGTTCTGCCGCGCCCCGTGGCCAGCGCCACCTATTCCGGCTGCCGTTTCCTCGGCGGCGCGATCGCCCCACCGCTCACGACCATCCTCGCGGCCCACATCACCGTCTGGGCGCCGTTCGTCTACGGCGCAGCGATGATCCTCGTGTCCTGCTTCATCATCGTGGCCCGGCGTGCCACACTGTGGCGCGCCGACCTCACCGAGGAGTCCGCCGAGGAGGAGGCCGAGTCGATGGGCCTCGCGGCGGCCAGCCTGAACTGAGCCGCCCCGGTCCCCGCGGGCAGAAAGAAGGACCAGTGACCGTCTGGCACGTCTATCCCCTCGGTTTCCTCGACGCGCCGATCCGTCCCACGGGGAAAGCGACGCTGGAGCACCGCCTGGTCGACCTGATCCCATGGCTGGGCTACGCGGCCGGGTTGGGGTGCGATGCGCTCAGCCTCGGACCGGTCTTCGCCTCGACGAGCCACGGTTACGACACGGTCGACTACGAGCGCATCGATCCGCGCCTCGGCGACGAATCCGACCTATCCGCGCTGCTCCGGGCGGCGCACGATGCCGGGCTGGCGGTGTACCTGGACGGGGTGTTCAACCACGCCGGGCGGGAACACCCGCTGTTCGCCGGCGCACTCGCCGGTGGCGACTGGCACCCCGACCGTCGCCTGTTCGCCTGGGACGCACGCGGCCCGCGCTACTTCGAGGGGCACGAGGGTCTGCCCGAGTGGAACCACGACTCCCCCGAGGTCGCCACGATGGTCGAACGGATCATGCGCACCTGGCTGGCGCGCGGAATCGACGGGTGGCGGCTCGACGCGGCCTACGCGACCCCGCCGGCGTTCTGGGCGGGCGTGCTGCCCGGGGTGCGGGCCGCGTTCCCGAAGGCGTACGTGTTCGCCGAGATGATCCACGGCGACTACGCCGGCTTCGTGCGGTCCTCGGGGGTGGACGCGACGACCCAGTACGAGCTGTGGAAGGCCATCTGGAGCTCCTTGGTATCCGTGAACTTCTTCGAGCTGCGCTGGGCGTTGCAGCGCCACGCGGCGCTCCTGGAGACGTTCGCGCCAGTCACGTTCGTCGGCAACCACGACACGGACCGCATCGCCAGCCAGGTCGGGCCGCACCGCGTGCCGCTGGCGCTGGCGATCCTGCTCACGGTCGGCGGCTCCCCACACCTGTACTACGGCGACGAACGCGGGCTGACCGGGACCAAGGGATCCGGCCGCGCCGCCGACGATCCGCTCCGTCCGGCGTACCCCCGCTCGCCCGCCGACCTGCCCGCCGACGGTGCCTGGCTGGCCGACCTGACCCGCCAACTCGTCCACCTGCGCCGCGAACGTCCCTGGCTGGAGCGCGCCACGACCCGAATCACCGACCTGACGTGCGCCCGCCTGGCCTACACGTCGTCGGCCCGCGACGACACCTCCCTGAGCCTCGACGTCGTCTGCGATCTGAGCGACGCCACCCACCCGTCCTGCGCGGTGACGGACGCGCACGGACCGCTGTTCGCCTACCGGGCCTGACTGGTGCGGCGCCTAAACTGGCCGGTGCGGACGCCGGACCCGCCCACCCGTCCGACGCCGCCGACCGAGAGGACGCCTGTGCCCCACCAACGCATCGAGGATGCACACCTGACCGGCGAGCGCGCGCTGTTCCAGGCTCGCCAGACCTCGATCAGCGGCACGACGTTCAGCGACGGCGAATCCCCCCTCAAGCACGTCCGCGACATCCGCCTCGACTCCTGCGTCTTCGGCTGGAAGTATCCCCTCTGGTACGCCACCGGCGTCACGATGGACCGTTCGGCGCTCTTGGACACGGCCCGCTCGGGCATCTGGTACACCCGGGACATCACGATCACCCGCTCGCTCATCGCCGCCCCGAAGACGTTCCGGCGCTCGCGGGGCATCACGCTGGAGCACGTCGAGTTACCGAACGCGACGGAGACCTTGTGGTCGTGCGAGGACGTGACGCTGCGCGATGTCAGCGCGAACGGCGACTACGTCGGGATGAACGCCTCACGGGTGCGCGCCACCGATCTGCGCGTCAACGGCAACTACCTGTTCGACGGCGGCAGCGACATCGAGATCGACGGCGGGGTCCTGCTCAGCAAGGACGCGTTCTGGAACTGCCGGGACGTGACGGTCCGGAACTGCCTGGTCATCGGCGAATACCTCGGCTGGAACTCCACTCGCGTGACGTTCGACAACTGCGTGATCGAGAGCCTGCAGGGGCTGTGCTACATCGACGGCCTCGTCTTGCGCGACTGCCGCCTGGTGAACACGACGCTGGCCTTCGAGTACTCGACCGTGGACGCCACCCTGGACAGTACGGTCGACTCGGTGATCAACCCCGCAGGCGGCGTCATCCGCAGTCACGGGATCGGCGAGCTGATTCAGGACGACCCCGCCCTCGACCATGCGGCGACCCGTTTCGAGACGATCACACCCCGAGAGGACCACACCCCATGACGAACCCGGTTCCCGACTTCGACGAGATGCTCGACCGGCGCGGCACGAACTCGGCCAAATGGGACGTCGCCGAGAACGAGTTGCCCATGTGGGTCGCGGACATGGACTTCCGCACGGCCCCGCCGATCATGGATGCGCTCCGCACCCGGCTCGAGGGCGGCGTGCTCGGCTACCAGATCATCCCCGAGGGCTATGCGGCCGCGGTCGCCGGCTGGTGGTCCCGGCGCCACGGCTGGGACGTCGACCCCGCCTGGATCCTCTTCGCGACGGGTGTGATCCCGGCGGTGTCCTCGGTCGTGCGGACGCTGACCGCCCCGGGTGAGCCCGTCGTGATCGCCCCGCCCGTCTACCACGTGTTCTTCAACTCGGTCGTGAACTCCGGCCGGATCGTTCTCGGCAGCGATCTTGTGCGCGACCCCGCCACGGGGGCCTACGCCGTGGACTGGGCCGACCTGGAGGCCAAGCTGGCCCGGCCGGACGTCCACCTGCTCATCTGGTGCAACCCGCACAACCCGGTGGGCCGCTTGTGGACCGCCGACGAGTTGCGTCGCCTCGCCGACCTCGCGGCCCGTCACGACGTGGTCGTCGTGTCCGACGAGATCCACTGCGACCTGACCGCGCCGGGGACCGGCTACGTGCCGTTCGCCACCGTCGGCGGGCCGGGTGCCGCCTCGTCCATCACATGCGTGGCCCCGACGAAAACCTTCAATCTGGCCGGTATCCAGTCGGGCAGCGTCATCGTGCCCGACCCCACTCTGCGCGAAACGATCCGCCAAAGCCTCAACCGGGACGAGGTCGCGGAGCCGAACGCGTTCGCCGTCGACGCCACCATCGCCGCCTACAGCGCCGGCGAACCCTGGCTGGACGCCCTGCGCGACTACGTCTGGGCCAACAAGCGCCACGCGGTGGCCACGATCAACGACACGATCCCCGGCATGTCCACGACGTGCAGCGACGCGACGTACCTCATGTGGGTCGACATCTCGGCCCTGAGCCGCGATTCGGCCGCGTTCTGCCAGGCGTTGCGAACCCGCACGGGGCTGTACGTGTCCGACGGCGCTCAGTTCGGTGGGGACGGTGCCGGCTTCCTCCGGCTCAACGTCGCCTGTCCGCGTGCCCGGCTCGACGACGGACTGGACCGCCTCCGCCGCGGTGCGACCGCCTGACGCACCACCCAATCCCACCGAAATCCCAAGAAGAGAGGAACATCATGCAGATGCGAACCATCGCCGACTTCCCCGTCGGCGCCATCGGCCTGGGCGGCATGCCCATGTCGATCGAGGGGCGTCCGGACGCCAGCCAGGCCGTCGCGACGATCCACGCCGCGCTCGATGCGGGCGTGCGCCACATCGACACCGCCAACGCCTACCACCTGCTCGCCGGGGAGGTCGGCCACAACGAACGCCTCATTGCGGAGGCCCTGCGAGCCTGGTCGGGCGACTCGTCCACGGTGCTCGTCGCCACGAAGGGCGGCCACCTACGCCCGGGCGACGGGTCGTGGACGCAGAACGGCGACCCGGCTTACCTCAAGGCGGCCGCGAAGCAGTCGTGCCGGGACCTCGGGGTCGAAGCCATCGGCCTGTACTACTACCACCGCCCCGATCCGGCCGTGCCCTACGCCGACTCGATCGGGGCGCTCGCCGAGCTTCTGGACGCGGGCGTCATCGTACGGGCCGGTGTGTCGAACGCCAGCGTCGAGCAGATTCGGACCGCGAACGACATCCTGGGCGGACGGCTCGCCGCCGTCCAGAACCAGTACTCGCCGGCGTACCGCCGGACGCAGGACACGCTGGAGGAGTGCGGACGGCTTGGCATCGCGTTCCTGCCGTGGAGTCCGCTCGGCGGCATCGGCCGGGCCAAGGAACTGGGCGACCGCTTCGGCGTCTTCCATGACGTCGCGGCCACGCACGGCGTTTCGGCGCAGCAGGTGGCGCTCGCCTGGGAACTGGCGCAGGGACCCCACGTCATCCCGATCCCCGGGGCGTCACGCCCCGAGACGATCCTCGACTCGCTGAAGGCCGCCGACCTGGTCCTGTCCGCGGACGAACTCGCGGCCCTCGACGCGGCCTGATGGCCACAGCAGGGCGAGCCCGCATCTGGTGCGGGCCCGCCCTGCCAGGGGGATGGGGGGATGGTCCTTCCCCGACGGTGACCTCAGGCGAGCGCCGCCAGCGCGGCCTGGTAGTCGGGCTCGTCACCGATCGCCGGGACGAGCTGGGTGTAGATGACCTTACCGGTCGCGTCCGCGATGACGACGGCCCGCGCCAGCAGACCGGCGAACGGGCCGTCGACCATCGTCACACCCATGTCCTCGCCGAACGAGGACCGGAACGCCGAAGCCGTCGTCACGTTCTCGATGCCTTCCGCCCCGCAGAACCGGCCGAGCGCGAACGGCAGGTCCTTCGAGACGCACAGCACCTTCACCCCGGGCAGGTCGGTGGCCAGCTTGTTGAACTGGCGGACGCTCATGGCGCACACGCCGGTGTCGATGCTCGGGAAGATGTTGAGGATCACGCGCGATCCGGCAACAGTGTCACGGGTGATGTCGGCCAGGTCGGTGCCGACCACGGTGAACGCGGGTAGGGCCGCCCCGATCGCGGGGAGCTCATCGCAGGTATGGACGGGGGCTCCGTCCCAAGATGTCGTAGCCATGCCTCCAGTATGGTCCTCGCCGCCCGGCCGGGGGCATTCGGGTCCGATTTGGGGTGCCGGGCTCGCCAAGGGCGCATTCGCCGGCCTGGCGCGGATGCCTTTCAGGTGTGGATTTCGATGTCGCTGCCGAGCGACACCCAGTCGTACACGGCCTTCGCATCGGCCTCACGCATGTTGAGGCAGCCATGGCTGACCGGCTGGCCGAAGTCGTCGTGCCAGTACGCCGTGTGGAAGCCGTAGTTGCCCTGGAACCACACGCACCACTTGACGTTGTCGTACCGGTAGCCGTCGCCGGCGATCGTCTGGGAGGCGACCCGGGCATATACGCGGAAGTGGCCCGTCGGGGTTTCATGCCCGGGCGCACCGGACGAGATGATGAACGCCCGCACCGCCTCGGTTCCATCGAACAGGATCGCCATCTGGCGTGTCAGGTCGACATCGACCCAGTGCCCGGCGTGGACCACGCCGGGATGCACGGCGGCGGCCGGCACGGGCACCGTGCCGAAGCCGGTGGAGGCGAACGCGGCCGTGACCGTCCCCGCCTGGTGGCTGACGAGGGCGTCGAACCAGGCTTGCGCTATCTCGTCCGCGTTGGCCAGCGCGCGGCCGGGCGTGCCCGGCACCAGCACGCCGAGCGA
>WQUE01000092.1 GCA_009785885.1 Actinomycetes bacterium | reverse complement strand
CTGTTCTTCTCGAAGAATCACGCGGTGACCGCCCCCACATCCAGCCAACACGCCGGACCCGGCCCGATCACCCCCCTACACCACTATGCGGGGCATGACCGACATGCTCGATCGCGGCCTGCTACAGCCGACGCCCCGCCCCAGAGCACATAGGCTCCCACCCGTCACAGGATCGATCACCAGACCGCGTGCCAGATGAGGTCGAACAGGCCGGAGGCCAGGATGGCCGCGGGGATGACCGCCATTTCGGCAAGGACGAGCGCCACATCACCGGCCCGGCCGAGCAGGGGGGCGCCCTGGGGACGGGTTGAGGCCCAGGTGGCTCCCAGCACGACAAGTGCCAGCCCGGTGAGCCCGGCCATGACAGCCCAGCCGGGCAGTGCCCCGAAAGCTCCATGAGGGTTCAGCGCCCATTCGACGACGATCGCGACGGCGGCGAGGCGCGGGACCGCCCTCACGACGGGCAGCGTCGAAGCGGCCGGGGCAAACGCCAGAATGAGCATGGCCGCCACCAGCATGACCAGGGCCGACCAGCCGTCGCGTCCGGCCGGCGACGCGGTCGCGGTCAGCGGCCAGGTGGCGACGGCGATGCCGGCGGCAGCGAGGGACGCCACGACAGACCACATCGTGTTCGCCTCGCTGACCAGGAGGTTCACGCGCGGTCGCGTCACGGCGCCGGGGCGGCGGAGAGCTGCGCCGCGGGCCTGCGGGGCGGACGTGAGCAGCAGCGGCACGTTCACCAACTGGTCATCCGGAACCTGGGGGGCGGCCCGGGGGGCGATCACGACGAGCACCGACAGGACCGCCACGACGCCCGGCACGACGAGGCCAGGGCCGCCGGGGAGCAGGACGGTCGCCGTGACGACCGCGGCGGCAAGCCCCGCGGCCCACGCAGCGGTCCGCCGGACCACGTGCGGGTGCCAGACCCAGACGAGCACGCCGAGAACAGTCACCAACCAGGCCGACACGGCGGCGCCGACAGGCGGCGTCAAGGCAAGAGCCTGGGCGACGACCCGTCCCAGCGCGCCGCCCACGAGGACGCCGCCGGCCGGCGCCCAGCCGAGTCCCCAGGCCAGGCCGGCACGTACGGCCGGCCCCGGCGCCTCGTCCGATTCCGAGGGGGACGTGCCCGCGCCCAGCGCCCAGACCAGCAGCCCCACGGCCACGACTGTGGCAACGCCTGTCTGTGCCCATGCGACCCCATCCTGCGCCCCACCAGACCGAGCGAGGGCCATCACCCAGGACGACACGACGAGCGCGGCCCCCAGCGTCCACACGCCCGCCCGCAGGAACGCGCGGCGGGGCTCCTCGTGATCGGTGTGGGCGCGGGCCTGCGCCAGACGCACCGCCTCGGCGCCGTCACCTGGCAGCAACGTCAGGACCGTGCCCGCGCGGACGTCCGGACCGATCCGTCCCCAAGGCGCCGCCAGCGTCCCAGAGCTCAGGCCGACCCGACCACGAAACTGTGGCTGGACCGTGGCGACGACCTCCGATATCGCCGTCAGCGGCACGACGGCCACGTCGGTCTCGCCCCCCGGGCCGACCACCGTGATCGTGACGCGCGCGTCCGCCATCGTCCCCCTCCGCCGGCAGATCCCCCGAGGACCGCGCTGCGGGGTTCGACGGACGCCCGTCGCGGCGGGGGATCGCTCCACTGGCTATGCTATCCACCATCCCCGGCTATCCCCTCCAGGAGGCCCTGCCCGTGACCATCATGCCCGTCGACACCGCAATCGTGGCCGTGCCGGTCATGCCCGGAGGCGACATCACCCTGGAAGTCCCGCCCAACAAGGAGACCAGTCAGGGCATGGGCAACGTACTGTCCACGCTTCTGCCGATGATGGGCTCGATGGGCGTCATGGTGTTCATGGCGGTGAGCAACTCGACGAAACTGACCAGCCTGCTGACCAGCGCCGCCATGGTCGTGGCGATGCTCGGCATGGCAGGGATCAACCTGTACCGGCAGATCAGTTCCCACCGTGACAAGGTCATGACGATGCGGCGGGAGTATCTCGCGTACCTGGCCGAGACGCGCGCGACCGTGCGGTCGGCCGCCGAGCTGCAGCGGCGGGCGACGGTGTGGGACATGCCGCCGCCGACTTCGCTCGTCCTCGTCGCGGCCCAGGGGGTGCGCGTGTGGGAGCGGGATGCCAGCTCGACCACGCTGCTGCGGGCGCGCGTCGGCGTCGCCGACCAGCACCTGTCGATGGAACTCGTCGTGCCCGAGATGGCGCCGCTGGCCGACCCGGACCCCGTGTGCTACTCGGCGTTGAACAGTTTCGTGGCGACCCACAGCATCGTGGAGGGGCTGCCCCTCGGTGTGGACTTGGGGCCGCTGGCCCACCTGGAAGCGATCGGTGACCTCGGGGTGGCCCGGCCACTCGTCCGGGCACTCATCGCGCACCTGGCCACCTTCGTGTCGCCCGATCTGCTCAAGATCGCCGTGTTGTGCTCCGAACGGGTCCGGCCCGAATGGGACTGGGTGAAATGGCTGCCGCACGCCCGCTCAGACGAGGTGATCGACGACGCCGGCCCCGCCCGGCTCGTGAACTCCCGGTTCGAAGACTTGGCCGCCATGCTGGGCGACGACATCGCCACACGCCCCACGTTCGCCCCGCGCACGGCGACGACCGCCTGGCCCCATCTGCTGCTCGTCGTCGACGACGCGGACCTGCCCGTGTCCACCCGTCTCGGTTCGGTGGAGGGTGCTGTCGGCGTGACCGTGCTGCCGCTCATGGTGACGTGGGGCATGGCCACCTCCGCGACGACGGGACGGCTCGTGTGCCGCCCCAGCAGCCCCGGCCAGGTCGACGACCGCGTCGACGTCATCCTCGCCGGGAAGCCGCCGCTCGGCGGCGTCGCCGACGCCATGACCGTCACGGAGGCCGAGGCGGTGGCCCGCCGGCTGACACCGTGGACGGGCGCCGAACGTCCGGACGACACGGTGGCCGCCGTCGGCTTGGCCGATCCGAAACGCAGCGCCGACCTGGCCGAGCTGCTCGGCCTCGGTGACGTCCGCGACTTCACGCCCGCCCGGGACTGGCCCCGGCGCACCGGGCACGACCTGCTGCGGGTGCCGTTCGGCGTGACCCCCGAGGGCATTCCCGTGCTCCTGGACATCAAGGAATCCGCGCAGGGCGGCATGGGTCCCCACGGTCTGCTCGTCGGCGCGACCGGCTCGGGCAAGTCGGAGGTGCTGCGGACGCTCGTTCTCGCGCTCGCGCTGACGCATTCCCCCGAGCAGTTGAACTTCGTGCTCGTCGACTTCAAGGGCGGCGCGACGTTCGGCGGCATGGCCGACCTGCCGCACGTCTCGGCGATGATCTCCAACCTCGAATCCGACCTGGGGCTGGTCGACCGCATGGCCGACGCCCTCAAGGGCGAGATCACCCGGCGGTACGAACTGCTGAGCCGCGCGGGCAACCTGGCCAGCGTCACCGAGTACGAGGCGGCCCGGCTGGCCGGCGAGCACCAGGGTCCGCCGCTGCCGGCACTGTTCATCATCCTGGACGAGTTCTCCGAACTGTTGAGCGCCAAGCCGGAGTTCATCGACGTGTTCGTCCAGATCGGACGGGTCGGACGGTCCCTGTCGATCCATCTGCTGCTGTCGTCGCAACGGCTGGAGGAGAACAAGCTGAAGGGCCTGGACTCGCACCTGTCCTACCGCATCGGCCTACGCACGTTCTCTGCCGCCGAGTCCAAGACGGTGCTCGGCAACGAGGCCGCCTACGCACTGCCGCCGTTGCCCGGCGTCGGGTACCTGAAGCCGGGCACCGACCAGCTGATCCGCTTCCGGGCGTGTTACGTCGCAGCCCCGCCGACCGCCCGGGCCGTCCAGGCCGCACAAGAGGCACGCCCCGCCGCCGCCCCCATCCGGACCGTCGTACCGTTCACGTCTGCGCCCGTCCACCTGCCCCCGCCTGCCGGGTTCGGCGCCGATGACCCGCCACCACCGCCGGAGGTGCGCACCCCACCCGCACCCGGACGCGGGGCGGACGAAGGCGCCCGCCGGGCCATGCCCGACGCCGACGAGCGCTGGCGCGGCATGACCCAGATGGCCATCGGTGTCGCCCTGATGGCAGGGGAGGGACCGAAGGCGCACCAGGTGTGGCTGCCGCCGCTGGAGATACCCGCCACGATGGACATGGTGCTGGGCGACGTGGCCGTCGACCCGGTGCTCGGATTGGTGTCGAAACAGTGGCGGGAGCGGGGGCCGCTGATCGTGCCGGTCGGCCTGGTCGACGTGCCACTGGAGCAGCGCCGCGAGCCCCTCGTGTTCGACCTGTCGGGCGCCGGCGGGAATGTGGCCGTCATCGGGGGGCCTCTGAGCGGCAAGTCGACGTTCCTGCGTTCGCTCGTGCTGGGCGTGTGCGCGACCCGCACCTCGCGCGAGGCCCAGTTCTACGTCATCGACTTCGGCGGTGGCACGTTCCTGCCGTTCGACGGCGCACCCCATGTCGCGGCCGTCGTCACCCGCGACCAGCCTGCCGTTCTCGTCCGGTTGATCGCCGAGGTGACCGACATCATGGACCGGCGTGAGGCGTTCTTCCGTGAACACCGCATCGACTCGATGGCCGCGTATCGGGCGCGTCGGGCGCGGGGCGAACTGGACGACGGCCACGGCGACGTCTTCCTGGTCGTCGACAACTGGGCGACGTTGCGCGCCGACCACGAAACCCATGAGGCGGCGGTGGCGGCCCTCGCGGCACGCGGCCTCGGCTTCGGTGTTCACGTCATCGTGTCGTCGGGACGCTGGATGGACCTGCGGCAGGCCGTGATCGACGTGATGGGCGGGCGCTTCGAACTGCGCCTCGGCGACCCGGCGTCGACGGTGCTGGACCGTGCGCTCGCGTTAGCCGTGCCGGAGGGCCGCCCGGGCCGTGGCCAGGCCGGCAGGCATCATGCGCTGGTCGCCCTCCCACGCCTCGATCACGACCAGCGCGTGGCCACGCTTGCGGCCGGCGTGGCCGATGCCCTGGCCTCGATCGATCAGGCCTGGTCGGGCGCGCCCGCACCCCGTCTGCAGGTGCTGCCCGCGCGGATCGGCCTGGACCAGCTCCGCGCGTTGGCGGTGGGCGAATCCCGGATCATCCTCGGCCAGGAGGAGAGCCACCTCGGGCTGCTGACGTTCGACCCGGCCGGGGAACGCCACCTCATGGTGCTCGGCGACGCCCAGTCGGGCAAGACCACGATGCTTCGCTCGCTCACGGAGGAGATCATGCGTGTGTCAACCCCGCAGCAGGCGCAGATCTTCGTCGTGGACCTGCGTCGCACGATGCTCGGGGAAGTCCCCGCGGACTACCGTGGCGGCTACATGGCGACCCGCGACGACGCGCAGGACCTGCTCGGTGGCGTGGCCGCGTTCCTCACGACGCGCCTGCCGGGCCGCGATGTCACGGCGGACCAGCTCCGTGCACGGTCGTGGTGGAGCGGCCCCGAGGCGTGGGTGCTGATCGACGACTACGACCTGGTGGCGACCGCATCCGGCAACCCGGTCGCGCTGCTGTCCCCGCTCCTGGCCCAGAGCGGCGACGTGGGGCTTCACGTCGTGATCGCGCGACGTGCCGGCGGCGCCGCCCGGCACATGTACGAGCCGGTGATGCAGACCCTCATCGACCTGGCCACCACCGGCGTGTTGTTGTCGGGCAGCCCGGACGAGGGGCTGGTGCTGTCGGGTGTCAAGTTCAGGCGGGCGGAGCCGGGACGGGCGCAGGTCGTCCACCGTGACCTGGGTCGCATCGTGGCGCAGATGGCGTGGTCGGCGCCTCGGTCATGACGTCGTCCCGCCGGGCGTCGCGTCCGTGAGGGCGGCGGGACGGGTGCGCCGGGACGCTCGCAGGCCGAGGCCGGCGCCGAGGACGAGGACGGTGGCCAGCCCGGCGGGGGCGAGCCAGCCGAGCGAGGTTTCCCGTGGCTGATCGGCGGTCGAGGGACCCGTGGGCGCCGGGGTGGGCGTGTCGGCGGGGTACCACATGGGGATCGCCGCCGGGCAGGGAGCGGTCACCGCAGCCGAGGCGGGCGCCGGCGCGCCGGCCAGCGACGCGGCCAGAACCGCACCCGTCGCGACGGCGATGAGCCGTCCCGCCACTGGTGGGGTTCGTCGCACGTGGGTCTCCTCAGGGCCTGGGGCATCGGGGCCGGAGCGCACGCCGGCCATGAGCGAATATAGCCGAACCGCTCCCGCACGGTTCGTCCGAGGGCCGGAGCCGGGGCCCGGGTGTCGCGTCATCCGGGGGCGGGACGGCGGGCTAATCTGGAGGGCACGCGTCCGTCCGGGCCAGACCCGGGAGGCGCCCGATCCCGCAAGGAGGCCTGACCACACCGTGAGCCCGTCCGGCTTCGTGCACCTGCACAATCACACCGACTACTCGATGCTCGACGGTGCGGCGCGGGTCAAGGATCTGCTGGGGCGGGCCGCCGAGTTGGAGATGCCCGCCCTTGCGATCACCGACCACGGCGACCTGTTCGGCGCGTACGAGTTCTATGCGACCGCGCGGAAGCTGGGCGTGAAGCCGATCATCGGCCTGGAGGCGTACCTGACGCCCGGCACGCCCCGCCAGGAGCGGCGCCGGGTCCAGTTCGGCGACGGCACGGGCGACGATGTCGCCGCCTCCGGCGCCTACACGCACATGACGCTGTGGAGCGAGACGACGGCGGGCATGCACAACCTGTTCCGGCTGTCGAGCAAGTCGAGCCTGGAGGGGTTCTTCTACAAGCCGCGTGCCGACCGGGAGTTGCTGCACCGCTACCACGAGGGCCTGATCGCGACGACCGGCTGCCCGTCGGGCGAGGTCCAGACGTATCTGCGCCTCGGCAAGTACAAGGAGGCGGTGGCCTCGGCGGGGGAGTTCCAGGACATCTTCGGGCGGGACAACTACTTCGTCGAACTGATGGATCACGGCCTGGCGATCGAGAACCGGGTCCGCACGGGCCTGCTCGACCTCGCCCGCGACATCGGCGCACCGCTGGTGGCCACGAACGACCTGCACTACGTCCGGGCCGAGGACGCGACCAGCCAGGACATCCTGCTGTGCGTGTCCAGCGGTTCGCGGCTGTCCGACGCGAAACGCTTCAAGTTCGACGGCACGGGCTACTACCTGAAGACCCCCGAGCAGATGCGGGCCCTGTTCGCCGACCTGCCCGAGGCGTGCGACAACACCCTGGCGATCGCCGAGCGCTGCGAGGTCGTGTTCGAGGAGGAACTGGGACGGTACATGCCCCAGTTCGACGTCCCGGCCGGCCACACCGAGGAGAGCTGGTTCCGCGAGGAGGCCGAGCGGGGCCTGCGGGCCCGCTACGGCGACCCGCTGCCGCCGCACGTGCGGGAACGGGCCGACCTCGAGATGGGCGTGATCGTCCAGAAGCACTACGCCGGGTACTTCCTCGTGGTCGCCGACTACGTCAACTGGGCCAAGGCGCAGGGCATCAGCGTCGGGCCCGGCCGCGGGTCGGGCGCCGGGTCGATCGTCGCGTACGCGATGCGCATCACCGAGATCGACCCGCTGCGCTACGACCTGCTGTTCGAGCGGTTCCTCAACCCGGAGCGCCCGAGCCTGCCCGACTTCGACGTGGATTTCGACGAGCGCCGCCGCGGCGACGTGATCGACTACGTGACCCGCAAGTACGGCGCCGACCACGTCGCCCAGATCGTCACCTACGGCACGATCATGGCCAAGCAGGCCGTGAAGGACGCCGCGCGGGTGCTCGACAAGCCGTACGCGCTCGGCGACCGCATCACGAAGCTCGTCCCCCCGCCCGGACAGGACAAGGACCACCCGTTCACGCTCGTCGACATGATGGGCAACCCCGAGCACGACCGCTTCGGGGAGGCCGCGCCGCTGCGGGAGCAGTACGAGACCGACCCGGAGGTGCGCCAGGTCGTCGAGACCGCGATGGGCATCGAGGGCCTGAAGCGGCAGTGGGGTGTGCACGCGTGCGGCATGATCATGTCGAGCGCGCCGCTGGAGGACGTGATCCCGATCATGCGCCGCGAGAGCGACGGGGCGATCATCACCCAGTTCGACCAGGGGTCCTCGGAGGCGTTGGGCCTGGTCAAGATGGACTTCCTCGGGTTGCGCAACCTGACGATCCTCGACGACGCCCGCGCGAACCTGCAGGCGAACCGGGGTGTGGACGTCGACCTGGACGACCTGTCCCAGCACCCGGACGACCCGGGCGTGTTCAAGCTCCTGTCGAACGCGGAGACGCTCGGGGTGTTCCAGCTCGACTCCGACGGCATGCGTTCACTGCTGCGCCTGATGCAGCCGGACAGCTTCGACGACATCTCCGCCGTGAACTCGCTGTACCGCCCCGGCCCGATGGCCGCGAACGCCCACACCGATTACGCCCTGCGCAAGAACGGCAAGCAGCCGATCACCCCGATCCATCCCGAGTTCGCGGGCGTGCTCGACGACATCCTCGCGCCGACGTACGGCCTGATCGTCTATCAGGAGCAGGTGCAGCAGATCGCCCGGCGCGTCGCCAGCTACTCCCTCGGCGCCGCCGACCTGCTGCGCAAGGCGATGGGCAAGAAGAAGCCCGAGGTCCTGGCACGCGAATACGAGCCGTTCAGTTCGGCGATGCGGACCAACGGCTACTCCGACGGCGCGATCAAGGCCCTGTGGGACATCCTCGTGCCGTTCAGCGGCTACGCGTTCAACAAGTCGCACACGGTGGCGTACGGCATGGTGTCGTACTGGACGGCCTACATGAAGGCGAACCACCCGGTCGAGTACATGGCGGCCCTGTTGGAGTCGGTGAAGACGGACCGCGACAAGCTGGCGCTGTATCTCGGCGAGTGCCGCCGCATGGGCATCGACGTGCTGCCCCCGGACATCAACGCCTCGGCGGCGACGTTCACGGCCGTCGGCAACGACATCCGGTTCGGGCTCGCGGCGGTGCGCAACGTGGGGGACAACGTCGTCGCCGGGATCGTCGGGGCCCGCGAGGAGCACGGCCCCGTGTCGAGCTTCTACGAGTTCCTCGACGCCGCCCCGGCGGTCGTGTGCAACAAGCGGGTCGTGGAGTCGCTGATCAAGGCCGGGGCGTTCGACTCGCTGGGGCACGCCCGGCGGGCGCTCATGGAGGTGTTCGAGCAGGCCGTCGACCTCGTCGTGCCGATGAAGCGGAACGCCGAGCGCGGCCAGGACGATCTGTTCGCCGCCCCCGGGGGCGCCTCGTCCAGCCCCGTGTTCCACGGCCCGCCGGTGCCGGACGTGCCGGAGTGGGAGAAGATGACCAAGCTCGCGTTCGAGCGCGAGATGCTGGGTCTGTACGTGTCCGACCACCCGCTGCGGGGGCTGGAGCGGATGCTCGCCGCCCAGCGGAGCGTGCGCATCGACCAGCTGCCGGCGGTCGCCGACGCGGGCGAGGGGAGCGTCACGATCTGCGGCATGGTGACGCAGGTGCAGCGCAAGCAGACGAAGGCCGGGTCGGTGTGGGCGATCATCCAGGTGGAGGACCTGGACGCCGCGGTGCCCGTGATGGTCTACCCGAAGGTGTACGACCAGTGCGCCGTCCAGCTGGCACCCGACGCGGTCGTGCGCATCAAGGGCCGCCTGAACGTGCGGGACGAGGGGGTCGAGCTGGCCGCGTCCGAGGTGTCGTTCCCGGAGGTGACCGCGGACCGGTCCGGCCCCGTTGTCATCTCGCTGCCCACGACGCGGTGCACGCCCCCGGTCGTCGACAGCCTGAAGGCGGTGCTCGGCGCCCATCCGGGGGTGACGGAGGTGCAGCTGCGCCTCACCAGCCCGGGCCGCTCCGTGATGTTCCGGTTGGAGGACGCCCTGCGTGTCACCGCCTCACAACCGCTCATGGCCGATCTGAAGGCGTTGCTCGGCCCGTCGTGCCTGGCGGCGTGAGACCCCACGGGGGCAGGTCTGGCCCGCACGCCTAAGATGAGTCGGCATGAAGGCCCTGCTGCTTGAGAACATCCACGCCGACGCCACGCCGATCCTCGCCCAGGCGGGTCTCGACGTGGTCACCGCGAAGGGCTCGCTGTCGGTCGACGACCTTGTCGCGGCGCTGGACGGGGTGTCCGTCCTCGGCATCCGCTCCAACACGAAGGTGACGGAGGCGGTCATCGCGGCGGCGCCACCGTCCCTCCAGGCGATCGGGGCGTTCTGCATCGGCACGAACCAGATCGACCTGGACGCGGCCGCCCGGCGGGGCATCGCCTGCTTCAACGCCCCCTACTCGAACACGCGCAGCGTCGTCGAACTGGTGCTGTGCGAGATCATCGCGCTGGCTCGCCGCCTGGTCGAGAAGACGAACGCAACCCAGGACGGGGCGTGGGACAAGTCGGCGATCGGCGCGCACGAGGTGCGCGGCCGTACCCTCGGCATCGTCGGCTACGGCAACATCGGCTCCCAGCTGTCGGTCGTCGCCGAGGCGTTCGGGATGCGCATCCTGTTCTACGACGTGGCCGACAAGCTGGCCCTCGGGAACGCCCAGCGGTGCGCCACGCTGGAGGAACTGCTCGCGAAGGCCGACACGGTGACGCTGCACGTGGACGGACGTCCCGAGAACGCCGGCTTCTTCGGGGCGCGGGAGTTTTCCCTGATGAAGCCACGGGCCCAGTTCCTGAACCTGAGCCGGGGCTTCGTCGTGGACGTGGACGCCCTGGCGGACAACCTGCGCAGCGGGCACATCGCCGGCGCGGCCGTCGACGTGTTCCCGACCGAACCGAAGAACGCCGGCGACCGCTTCACGACGCCGCTGCAGGGCATCCCCAACACGATCCTCACGCCGCACATCGGCGGGTCGACGATGGAGGCGCAGGTGGACATCGGCCACTTCGTCGCGACGAAACTCGCCGACTACCTGGCGACCGGCTCGACGGTGATGAGCGTGAACCTGCCGCAGGTCGCCACCCCGCCCCAGCAGGGGCACCGCGTCATGCACATCCACGAGAACGTGCCGGGCGTGCTGGCCCACCTCAACGCCGTCCTGTCGGCCCACCAGGCGAACATCGCCTACCAGGCGCTGTCCACGGCGGGGCCGATCGGCTACGTCGTGACCGATGTCACCAGCGCCGAGCCCGGCCTTCTGGACAACCTGCAAGCGATCCCGGGGACCATCCGCGTCCGCGTCCTCGACGCCGCCGCGTAGAAGCCCCGCGCCGGGGGGGCCTCAGCGCGGATCGGGGGCGAGCCGGGCCACCACGTCGTCGTGCAGCACGCCGTTCGTGGCCAGCGCGCCCGGACCGACGGGACCCGGGTCGCCGTCGAGATTCGTGAAGCGTCCCCCCGCCTCGCGCACGATCACGTCGAGGGCCGCCATGTCATGGAGCGCCAACTGGGGTTCGCACGCGAGGTCGACCACGCCCTCCGCGACCAGCATGTAGCTCCAGAAGTCGCCGAACGCGCGCGTGCGGCCGCAGTCGTGCAGCAGGTTGGCGAACGCCCGGGCGCGCGGGGTGTCCATCCAGCCGCCGATGCTCGAGTACGACAGGAACGCGTCGCCGACCTCGGCGACCCCGGACGCATGAAGGCGCTGGCCGTGGAACAGGGTCTTGCCGGTGAAGGCGCCCTGGCCTTCGGCCGCCCACCAGCGGCGTCCCAGCGCGGGCGCGCTCACCACGCCGACGCGCACCCGGCCGTCCACCATCAGGCCGATCAGCGTCGCCCACACGGGCACGCCGCGCAGGTAGTTGGCGGTGCCGTCGATCGGGTCGATGACCCAGCGCCGCGGCCCCCAGCCCGTGTCCTCCTGCTCCTCGCCGTGCACGGCGTCGCGGGGACGGGCCGTCGCCAGCGTCTTGCGCAGAGCCGTCTCGACGGCCTTGTCGGCGTCCGTCACGGCGGTCGCGTCGGGCTTGACCGTCACCGACAGATCGGCGGCCTTGAACCGGCTCATGGCGATCGAGTCGGCGTCGTTGGCCAGCAGGTGCGCCAGCCGCAGGTCGTCGGTGTAGCCGTTTGCGCTGCTCATGCGTCCCACGTTACCCAAGCCGGCACCGCGCCGCGGGCCAGACCGCACCGACGCGCCGTCTAGCTGAGCAGCGGCTGGTCCGCGACCGCGAGCAGGATGCGCCGCAGCGAGACCAGCCGGGCCGCATCGAGCCGCCCGTCCGCCACGGCCTCGTCGAAGGCGCAGTCCACCGCGCCGGTCTCGTGGCGGCAGCCGCGGGGGCAGTCTTCGGCGAGGTCCGCCAGGTCCGGGAACGCCCCGAGAACCGAGGCGAGCCGGACGTGCGACAAGCCGAAACTGCGCACCCCCGGGGTGTCGATCACCCAGCCGTCGCCGCCGGGCAACTCGATGGCGACCGCCGACGTGGACGTGTGGCGGCCGCGTCCCGTCACATCGTTCACATCCCCGGTGGTGCGTCCCGCCGTCGGCACGAGCGCGTTGATCAGGGTGGACTTGCCGACGCCGGAATGGCCGACGAACACGCAGCGGTGCCCGCGGAGCATGTCCCGCAACGGGGTGAGATCCGCGCCGGGCCACAGCACGACGACGGGCACGTCCAGGTCCGCGTACTGCCGGGCGAGATCGGCCGGGTCGGCCAGGTCGGCCTTCGTGAGGCCGAGGATCGGGGAGACGCCCGCATCGTAGGCGGCGACGAGGATGCGGTCGATCATGGCGGGGCGGGGCGGGGGATCGGCCAGGGATGTGACGATCAGGAGCCGGTCGGCGTTGGCGACGATGGGACGCTCGCTTGGGTCCGCGTCGTCGGCCGTGCGCCGCAACTCGGTCGTGCGGGGCGCCACGCCGACGATCCGCGCCAGCGTGCCGGGCGCGCCGCTCAGGTCCCCGACGAGCCGGGCGAGGTCCCCGACGATCACGCCCTTGCGCCCCAGCTCGCGGGCCTTCACCGCGCGCAGCGTCCGCCCGTCGAGGCGCACCTCGAAGCGTCCGCGGTCGACGCCGAGCACGCGGCCCAGCGGTGCCCCGGAATGGTCGGGACGGTCCTTCGTGCGGGCGCGGCTGCCCCGGCGGGGGCGATCGAACACGGCCGCGTCGGCGGTGTCGTCGAACGACTCGCCGCGCCGGCCCCGTACGACCGGGCTCATCGGGGCTCCCCGGCCAGCATCGCGGCCCATCGCTCCGCGAAGTCGGGCATCGTCTTCGCCGTCGCGCCGACGTCGTCCAGGGTCACGCCTGGCACGACCAGGCCGAGCAGCGCGCCGAGGTGCGCCATGCGGTGGTCGGCGTACGTCTTCAGGTGCGCTCCGTGCACGCCGGCCCCAGCGCCGGCGCCGTGGACGACCAGGCCGTCGGCCGTTGGCTCCGCCGACACGCCGACAGCCTGCAGCGTGGCGGTGATCGCGGCGATCCGGTCCGTCTCGTGGCCGCGGATGTGGCCGACACCACGGATCGTGGTTACGCCCTCGGCGAACGCAGCCAGCCCTGCGACGACTGGGGTGAGCTCGCTGGCGTCGTGCAGATCCAGGTCGATCCCGCGCAGGCCTCCGGCCCAGGAGGCGCGCACGACGCCCTGACCGGTGCCCTGGCCCGGATCGTCGACGAAGCCGGCGCGCGCACCGAAGGCGCGCAGCACGCCGCGGATAGCGTCTCCCGGCTGGGTCGTCACCTTGGGCCACCCCGGCACCTCGGTCCAGCCGCGGCTGAGCACGCCGGCGACCAGGAACGCGGCGGCGTTGGTCAGGTCGGGCTCGATCGCCTCGTCGTGGGCGCGCAACGTGCCCGGACGGACGATCCAGCGAGTCGGCTCGGGCCAGGCGGCGTCCACCCCCCGGTCCCGCAGGGCCTGCAGCGTCATCTCGATGTGGGGCGCCGACGGCACGGTGCCGCCGGTGTGGCGCAGGTCCAGGCCGTGCGGGAAGCGGGCCGCCGCGAGCAGCAGACCGGAGACGAACTGGCTCGAGGTGCTGGCGTCGATGCTCGCCTGCGGCCCGCCGAGGCCGGCCGGCGCCTCCAGCGTGAACGGCACGGAGCCGGTCGCGCTCGCGATCCGGACGCCCAGCTGCTCCAGGGCGTCCAGCAGCGGGCGGAGCGGACGCTGGGACGCCCGTGGGTCGCCGGTGAAGCGGGTCGTGCCGGGTGCCAGCGCGGCGACGGGCGGCAGGAAACGCATCACGGTGCCGGCCAACCCACAGTCGATCCCGTCCGGTGCGGGCGTCGGCCGCTCCGGGGGCGTGATCCGCCGCGTCCCACCCCCGAGATCGTCGATGCGGGTGCCGAGGGCAGCCAGTCCCGTCGTCATGAGCTGCGTGTCGCGCGAGTCCGGCACGCCCGTCACGAGCCCGGGGCCGTCGGCGAGCGCCGCGAGCAGTACCGCCCGGTTCGTCAGCGATTTGCTGCCGGGCACGGGAACGCGCGCCGCAAGGGGCCGCGTCGCGTGCGGCGCGGGCCACGGGGTTGGCGGCGTGTTCAGCTCACGCCGCCTTCGGGACGGCGCGCCGGACGATGGCGACGACATGCAGCGGGGCGCGGACGGGGAGCGTCACCGCCCGCGAGGCGCGGGCGAGGCGCCGCAGCAGCGTCGGGCGCGGCACCTCCTGGGTGGCGACGATCGCGGCCCCGAGCAGGGCCAGCCCGTGCGTCGCGGCCTCGCGCCCCCTCGCGGGGTCGGACGTGAGCAGGCCGGTGGCGGCGGCCGGCAGGCTGGCGGCGGCGAGGACGGCCGCGGCGGGACGCGGCAGGACGTTCAGCCCGTAGCAGACGCCGGCCGCGATCTCGAGGCCGCCCAGGGCTTTCATCCACGTTGCGGCGTCAGCCGGCACGCGGTCGGCCAGGCGCGGCGGGACGACGCGGCGCAGCCGCGGCAGCCACGCGTCGAGGGTGTCTTGGGCGGACGACAGTTGCTCCGGCGTGCGTCCGGCGCGGTCGGCACCATCGACGACGAAGTAGGCCGCGAACAGGGCCCGTCCGGCGAGGAGGATCAGGTTCATGCCTCATGTCTAGCGCACGGGCGGTCCGATTGCACGCGCGGGCCCGGAATACACCCGGTGCGCTGGTTCGTTCCATCGGTGTGAGAACTTCCCTGGTCAGCGCCCCGCTCCCGGTTCCTCCTGCAGGGACGGTGCCGGGTTGGCTATTGTTGTTCTCGATGACTGCCATGATCACCTCCCTCCCGGCCGATGATGTCGCGGCCGACGAGATCCCCGATGTGCGCGCGACGGAGACGGATGAGGAGCGTGCCGCCAGGTTCGAGCGGGACGCGATCGGCTACCTGGACCAGCTGTACGGGGCGGCCCTGCGCATGACGCGGAACCCCGCCGATGCGGAGGACATCGTCCAGGACACCTACGCGAAGGCGTTCGCCTCGTTCCGGCAGTTCCGGCCCGGAACCAACCTGCGCGCGTGGCTGTATCGCATTCTCACGAACACCTATATCAACAACTACCGCAAGGCCCGGCGGCAGCCGCAGATCGGGCCGGGCGACGAGGTGGAGGACTGGCAGCTGGCGAAGGCCGCGTCGCATGACGCGGTGGGCCTGCCGAGCGCGGAGGCGTCCGCGTTGGCGCAGATCTCGGATTCGGCCGTGACGGAGGCCCTCGACTCGCTGTCGCCGGAGTTCCGCCAGGCGGTGATCCTCGCGGACATCGAAGGGTTCTCCTACAAGCAGATCGCCGAGATCATGGACACCCCGATCGGCACCGTGATGTCGCGGCTCAACCGGGCGCGGGCGGCGTTGCGCGTGAAGATGGCAGATTATGCGGCACAGCAGGGTATCGGACGGCAGAGGGGCGGTGAGCGATGAGCCAGGTCACCCGTTTGGGATGTTGTCTTCCGTGGGTGGAGGACGATTTCGACGAGGACAGTGCCGACGACTGCGTGGTGGCCATGCACGAGGCGCACGCGTTCCTCCACGGGGAACTGTCGGACGAGGCGTGCCAGGCGATCCGCACCCACCTGATGGCCTGCGAGGCCTGCATGGACTATTTCGAGGCCGAGGAAACGATCACGGCGCTCCTGCGCCGCTGCTCCCCGCCGGAATCGGCGACGCGCGTGCTGCGCGTCCGTGTCGAGTCGATGCACGTGAGCGTGCAGGCGGCCTGACCGGCACGGGCGGTGCCGCGGGGCGGGACAGCACAAGGACCGCTCCGCTGGATTGTCCAGCTCGGCGGTCCTGTGCCGGGCCCCACCGAGGCGGGACCGGGGACGCGCGTCAGAACGGCGTGAACAGGTTCACGATCGACGTCCAACCGGTGGCGGAGATCGACGCCAAAGCGAAGACGGCCGCCAGGATGTTGTTGATGTACGAGGTCAGAATCGCACCGAGACCGAGCATGGAATATCACCTCTTTTCTGGACTAGGTTTCACTCGGGATGAAAAGACACCGGCGCAAACTTTGGGGGTCATCCTGCGTCTCTCCGTGACCCACTATGGCACAGCCCCTTTCGAGAATCAAGACCATTCCGGCGAGTCCTTTGCGAGGGGAAGGAATACCCATCCACTGGGGCGAACATTGCGTTCTGGCTTGACAATGGCATGTTGTGAATGAGGAAGCCCAGGCGGGCAAACGTCCCGCCGGGATCGCCAACGTCAGGGGGAAAAGGCTATCGGAACGGCGTCGGGGCGCGAGTCGGAAATGTCAGGGAGTCCGGGCATCTTATTGCGGCGCGTCGGTCCGATTCCAACATGTCGGGCAAGACGGTCCCGGCGGCGCCCCCTTCCGCGCGGACATGACAAAGGCGCGGCCGGCCTGCGATCAGGCCGGCCGCGCCGTCGGCGTCGTGACGTCAGGCCGTGGGACGCTTGCCGTGGTTGGCGGCGTTCTTGCGGCGAGCGCGGCGCTTGCGACCACCTTTGCCCATGTCGGATCCTCCTTATCGGGCTCGCATGTTGCCAGGCGGACGAACGCGGCGTCCGCGGCCTGGACCGTCCATTCTGCCACGCCGGTGGCAGGCGCCCAAGCTACAGTGGAGCAATGCTGCTGCTGCCGGAGGTCATGAGCCAGCACACCGACCTGCCCGCCGCGGAGCGGGCCTGGTTGCAGGCGGTGGTGCGGGAGTGGCACCTGTTGGCCGACACGAGCTTCTCGGACCTGGTGATGTGGCTGCCCGACAGCACGGACGCGAACGTGTTCTGGGCGGGCGCTCAGTTGCGGCCCAACACCGGCCCGACCGCCCTGGAGGACGACCTGGTGGGGGAGTCGATCGCCTACGAGCCGGACCACCAGGTGACCGAGGCGTTCCAGGCACACCGGATCTGTGAGACGAGCGACAACCAGCTGTCGGCCGGCATTCCGGTCGGCGTGTGGGCGATCCCCGTGATGCGCCAGGGCCGGTGTATCGCGGTCGTCGAGCGTCACACGAACCAGATGGGCATCCGGGCGCCGGGGGCGCTTGAGGACTGCTATCTGGAGGTTGCCGGGATTCTGACCGACATGCTGTGGCGCGGCATCTATCCCGTCGACCCGCCCAGCACCATGCTGTCCAGTCCGCGGGTCGGCGACGGCCTCATCCGTACCGACGCGAACGGGGTGGTCACGTACGCCAGCCCGAACGCGCTGTCCGCCTACCGCCGGCTGGGCCTCGTCGGGGAGTTGGAGGGGCAGGTCCTGTGCGAGGTCACCGAGACGCTGGCCACGTGCGACGTCATCGCCACCTCGCTGCCGGACGCATTCGGCCGGTCGGCCGAGGAGATGAGCCTCGATCTCCCCGAGGCGTCCGTGCGGCTGCGGCGGCTCCCGCTGTCCCAGTCGGACGCGCCGGTCGGCGATGTCGTGCTGTGCGCCGACTCGACGGCCCTACGGGACCGGGAACGCCAGCTGACGACCAAGGACGCGATGATCTCCGAGATTCACCACCGCGTCAAGAACAACCTTCAGACGGTTGCGGCCCTGCTGCGCCTCCAGTCTCGACGGATGAACTCCCCGGAGGCGAAGGCGGCCTTGAAGGATGCCGTGTCGCGCGTCCAGTCGATCGCGATCGTGCACGAGATCCTGTCGCAGACCTTCGACGAGACGGTGCGGTTCGACCAGGTGGCCGACCAGCTGTTGTCGATGGTGCAGGACGTGGCCGCGGCATCGGGCACGGTGACGGGCCGGCGCGAGGGGTCGTTCGGGCTCGTACCGGCCGACGTGGCCGCAGCGCTGTCGCTCGCGATCACCGAGCTGTGCCAGAACGCCGTGGAGCACGGGTTGGCTTCGGGCTCGGGCACCGTCACCATCCGGCCGCAGCGCGATGGTGGCAGGCTCGTCGTGGACGTCGTGAACGACGGGCGACCGCTGCCGTCCGACCTGAATCTGGCCTCGCGTACGTCGCTCGGGTTGTCGATCGTGCAGACCTTGGTCAGTGACCTCGGCGGCGGCTTCACCCTCGGCAACAATCCGGACGGGTCGGGCGTCACGGCGCGCGTGACCGTCCCCATCACCGACGGGCGCTGACCGAGGTTGGTGCTGCGCCAGGCGCGGCACGGCCGGGCTCAGCGCAGAACGGCCGGGCGCGGCGGGGCATCGGCCGATGGGCGGCGCGACCGGGCGGCGCGGCGGCGCATGGCGCGTCGTTCCTCCTCGCTGGCTCCACCCCACACGCCATGGTCCTGGCCGGTCTCCAGCGCCCACTGGAGGCACTGGTCGCGCACGTCACAGTGGCGGCACACCTTCTTGGCATCCTCGATCTGGGCCAAGGCGGGTCCGGTGTTGCCGACCGGGAAGAAAAGCTCCGGGTCCTCGGCGAGGCAGGCTGCCCTGTGGCGCCAATCCATAGATCGCATGCTCCTTTGTGGAGGGGGCCGACCCGCCGAGGCGACCGGTGTTCCCTCCGAGTGTCTACCGTGTCCGTGCGCGCACTCCGCCCAAGGGCGCCGAATGACATCCCATCATGCCACCTCAGGAGGCCCTTGTCTGGGAAATCGGCACAACGGACACGTCTATTGTGCCGGAGAACACCCAATCCGGCACCCGCAATCCCCTGTGAGTGGGCTGTGTCTTGCGGTCTGCGGTACCGTCAGGACGGCCGCAGCGCGGCTGCGAGCAGCGCCTTCTGTTGGGCCGCGTTGACGGGGCCGGAGCCGACGGAGGGCACTTCGGAGGCGGGGCGCGTGTACCCGCGCAGGGCGAACGCCCGCCCCAGGCGGCTGCTCATCGCACCCGGCAGGTGCAACCGCAGGAACTCCCAGGCGCCCTGGTTGGCCGGCTCGTCCTGCACCCACCGGAAGTCGGTGGCGTTCAGGTACGGGGCGAGCGCGCGCGCCAGGCCCTCGTCGGGCAGCGGGTAGAGCCGTTCCAGGCTGATGATGGCGACCTCGTCCTGCAGGCCTTGACGCTCCCGCTCGGCCATCAGGTCCCACCGCATCTTGCCCGAGCACAGCGTCACGCGGGTGACGCGCGCCGGGTCGTCGATCGAGGGGTCCGGCAGCGCCGGATGCCACGTGCCGTGGATGAAGTCGTCCGGAGAGCACAGGGCCATCTTGTTGCGCAGCATCGACTTCGGCGTGGCGACGATGAGCGGCTGGTGCCAGTCGACGAGCACGTGCGTGCGCAGCAGATGGAAGTAGCTGGCGGGCGTGGACGGCTGCGCGACCGTCATGTTGTCGTCGCTGCACAGCTGCAGGAACCGCTCCAGGCGGGCCGACGAGTGGTCCGGGCCTGCGCCTTCGTAGCCGTGCGGCAACAGCAGCACCACCCCGGACTGCTGGCCCCACTTCGTGGCGCCGCCGACGACGAACTCGTCGGTGATCGTCTGGGCGCCGTTGGCGAAGTCGCCGTACTGGGCCTCCCAGCAGACGAGGGCCTCCGGCGCGGCCAGCGAGTAGCCGTACTCGAAGCCCATCGCCGCGTACTCGCTCAGCAGCGAGTTGAAGATGTCGAACGGCGCCTGGTCGTTCGTGAGGTGTTTCAGTGGCACCCAGTGCTCGTTCGTGACGCGGTCGACGACCGAGCCGAAGCGCTGGGAGAACGTGCCGCGGCGCGTGTCCTGCCCGACGAGGCGCACCGGGTGGTGCTCCATGAGCAGGGATCCGATCGCCAGCAGTTCGGCCGTCGCCCAGTCGATGGGGCCGTTGATGATCGCGTCGGCGCGCCGGGCGAGCTGCGGGGCGGCCTTCGGATGGACGTGGAAACCATCGGGCAGGTTGCCGTACACGCCGGCGATCACCGACATCATCTCGCGGCTGATCGCGGGTGCCGCCTTCGCGCGCGGCTTGTCGGGGTAGCGCGGGGCGATGCGGTACTCGTCCGGCTCCCGGGGCACGTTCGGGTCGCGGACGTTCGCGAACACCTGCTCCAGGCGGTCACGGAACCGGTTCACGGCCTGCTCGGCGTCTTCGAGCGAGATGTCGCCGCGGCCGACGAGCGCCTCCGTGAAGATCTTCCGGACGGGGCGCTTCTGCTCGATCAGGTCGTACATCTGCGGCTGCGTCAGGCTCGGGTCGTCGCCCTCGTTGTGGCCCCGCCGGCGGTAGCACACCATGTCGATGACGACGTCCTTGTGGAACCGCTGGCGGAAGGCGAACGCGAGCGCGGCCACACGGGCGCACGCGTCGGGATCGTCACCGTTGACGTGCAGCACCGGGGCCTGCACCGCCTTGGCGACATCCGTGGAGTACACCGACGAGCGGGCCTCGTCGGGCGGCGTCGTGAAACCGACCTGGTTGTTCACGACGACGTGGATCGTCCCCCCGGTGCGGTAGGCCCGTAGCTGGCTCATCTGCAGCGTCTCGTACACGACGCCCTGGCCGGCAAACGATGCGTCGCCGTGCATCAGGACGGGCAGCACGGCGAAGCTGGACGGGTCGGCGAGCCGGTCGATCTTCGCCCGGGCGATGCCCTCCAGCACCGGGCTGACGGCCTCCAGGTGCGACGGGTTGGCCGCCACCGACACGTTGACGCTGGCGCCCGAGGCGGCCGTGTAGTTGCCCTCCGCACCGAGGTGGTACTTGACATCGCCCGAGATCATTTCGCTCTCGGGCGCGCGGTTGTCGAACTCGCGGAAGATCTGGCTGTACAGCTTGCCGGCGATGTTGGCCAGCACGTTCAGCCGTCCGCGGTGGGGCATGCCGATGCATACCTCCGCAAACGCATGGTCGGCGGCGCTCTCGCACAGCTGGGCCAGCACGACGATCGCGCTCTCGGCGCCCTCCAGCGAGAACCGCGTCTGCCCGACGTACTTCGTCTGGAGGAACGTCTCGAAGACCTCCGCCTCGGACAGCATGTCGAGGATGCGCAGCTGCTCGGTGCGGGGCCGGGGCGTGTGGGGACGTTCGACGTGCGCCTGCCACCAGGCGCGCTGCTCGGGGTCCTGGATGTGCTGGTACTCGATGCCGATGGTGTGGCAGTACGAGTCGCGCAGGATGTCGATGATGTCGCGCAGCGGCAGGATGTCCCCGGTGCGCCCGCCGACGTTCCACACGGGGAACTGACGGTCGAGGTCCCACAGCGTCAGGCCGTGCGTCTCCAACTCCAGGTCGGGGTGGGTGCGCTGGCGGTACTCGAGCGGGTCGATGTCGGCCATGAGGTGGCCGAACTGGCGGTAGGCCTGGACGAGTCCGGCGATGCGGGCCTGGCGGCTCGTCTGGTTGCTGCGGGCCGTCGAGATGTCCTGCGACCATGTGAGCGGCGGGTAGGGGATGCGCAGCGACAAGAAGATCCGGTCGTAGAAGCCGGAGGCGCCGAGCAGCAGGTCGCTGATCCGGCCGAGGAACATCCCCGAGTGCGCCCCCTGGATCACCCGGTGGTCGTACGTGCTCGACAGGGTCGTGACCTTCGACACGCCGAGATCGGCCATCGTGTGGGAGCTGGCCCCGGCGAACGGGGCCGGGTAGGCGATCGCGCCGGCGCCGAGGATCACGCTCTGCCCCGGCATGAGGCGGGGGCGCGACGCGGTCGTGCCGATGCTGCCCGGGTTGGTGATGCTGCACGTGGCGCCCTGGTAGTCGGCGACGGTCAGCTGCCCCGCGCGGGCCCGTCCCAGCAGGTCCTCGTACGCGGCCCAGAACTGGGAGAAGTTCAGATCCTGGCAGTCCCGGATGACCGGGACGACGAGCTGGTGTGTGCCGTCGGACGCGGTCAGGTCGATCGCGACCCCCAGGTTCACGCCGTGGTGTTGCACCAGGCAGGGCACGCCGTCCGGCTCGGCATAGGCGACGTTCATCGCCGGGATGTCCTGCAGTGCCTGCACCATCGCCCAGGCGATGAGCTGCGTGAAGCTCACCTTGCCGCCGCGGCTGCGGCGCAGGAAGTTGTTGATCGCGGCGCGCTGGTCGATCGCGAGCTTCATCGGCACGTCACGGTACGACGTCGCGGTGGGCACGTGCAGGGACGCCGCCATGTTCTGCGCCGTGCGCAGTGCCACCCCACGCAGCTTGACGAGCGTCGGGCCCTCCGCGGTCTGCTCCGGGCGGATCAGCGGGTTCGGGATGTCGGCCGACAGGCCCCCGGCCTCGCCGGGTGTGGAGGGCGCCTCGTCGCGCCGCTCGCGGTGCTCGACGGTGGCGACCGGGTTCGTGGCGTCCGCGCCCACGGGCGGCAGCGTGATCGCGTCGGCCGCCAGAATGTCCGGCGCCGTGCCGGCCTCGGGGACGTCGGCGACATCCGGGACACCGGCCGGTGGCGGGTCGTCGACGAGCGCGATGGGCGCCGGCTCGGGATCCGACGGCGCCGGCTTCGGATCGGACGGCGCGGGTGCCGGGTCCGCCGGGGGATCCTCGACCTGGAGGAGATCCGGACGTCCGGCGAAGAAGGCGGCCCACCGTGGGGGCACACCGGCGGGATCGGCCAGGTAGCGGTCGCGCATCTGCGCGACGAGCCAGGAGTTGTCGCCGAAGTCTGGGAGGAAGATCTCGTTCATCGTGAGCGGCGGCTTGGCCATACGCCTCGTTCCACACGTGTTGAGGGTCGTCATGGGCCGCGCGCAACGATCATGCGCGGCTACGGCCATTGTAACGTCGGGCGGACCGGCCCACGCGCCGACCCGTGCGGACGGCCCAGATCGTCGCGACCACCGTCATGACCACCAGGAGCAGGTTCCGGACGGCCAGCAGCGCGCTCACCTGGGCTCCGCCGGGGTTGTGCGTGAGCCCGTCGTAGTGGAGTGGGTAGATCTGCTGCGTGGCCAGCGCCACGGCCAGGCCGAGTGCGCCCAGCAGCAGGGGAGCCGTCCGGCGGGGACGGTCCAGCGCCTGACCGGCGAGCAGCGCGAGCGGCCCGGCGAGCCAGATGACGTACTGGGGGCTGAGCGTCTTGTTGGCGACGATCACGGCGCCCACGATCGCGACCGCGCTGGTCACGCGGGCCCAGGCCAGGTCGTCCTGGCGCTCCACGAGGCGCGTCGCGCGCCAGTCCTGCCCGGGCCATCCGGCGCCGCCCCCGCCGACGATCCAGCCGAGCACGAGGGCGAGCGCGACCGCGGCGACCGTCAGCACGCTGGAGACGGCGAGCCAGGCGGATTCGCCCGGCCCGGTCACCTGGTAGGCGTTGAACACCGTGTACGACACCGTGACGGCGGGATCGACGACGTGCCGGAGCATCAGCCACGTCGCCGGCACCGACTCGATCTGCAGGCCGCGGTCGGCCTGCCACACCAGCGGCGAGATCGTGCGCGACCACCCGTCGATCGCCAGCGAGGCCAAGGCGGCGGCGCCGCCCGCCACCAGGAAGCCGCGCGCCCGACGGCCGGGTTCGTCGCGTCCCGACAGCAACGGGCCGATCAGCAGCGCCGGCCAGAACTTGGCGGCGGCGCCCAGCGCCAGCGCGACCCCGGCGGCCGCGGGACGGCGCCGGACCAGCAGCAGCGCCCAGGCCACGAGGCACGCGGGCACCAGGTCCAGCCGGGACCACACCAGCGGCCCGACCAGGGCGATGAACACGGTCCAGTAGAGGGCGGCCCTCCGGCTCGCCAAGTGCCACAGGAGGGCGGTCGTGATCGCGTCGAGCACCAGCATCATCACGACGAACAGGTGGAAGAAGCGCGCGGGGTCGCGGCCGGCCGCCTGGAACAGGCCCCACAGCAGCCAGACGACGGGCGTGGGGTACTCCCGCAGGCCGTGCGTGCCGTCCGCCCCGAGCTGCTGGGCGTAGTAGGCGACGTCGGCGACGATGTACCAACTCCGGCCGAACCAGACGGCCGCCATGATCATCCGGCACGTCCCCCAGACCGCCACCATCGCCGGCGCGGCGTAGGCGTCCGGCCATTTCACGGTCGGCGGCGCGGCACTCACCGGGTGTGACCCTTGGCGGTCAGGACCGGACGCCGTGCCCGCTCGCCCGCCTCTTTCAGCCGCGCCGTGAGTCGTCCGGCCGGCTCCTCGACGGGTCGCCTGTCCCGGGCGGCGCGGAACGCGGTGGGCGAACAGAAGCGCACGACCCAGACGAGCAGTTCGCCGAGCAGCCAGAGAAGGCCGACGTTGCGCACGGCGAGCACCAGCGTGACGAAGACGCGCACGGCCGTCCACGCACGCGTGTCGCTGACCAGCGGCGTGTACCCGATGGGGAACACGACGAGCGTGAGCGCCCCGATGGCGAGGATGAGCCGGGTGATCCGGGTGAGCCGGTTCCGGTCGGCGACGTAGTAGCGGTTGTGCGGGTTGCGCGACCCCATGGTGGCGTAGGCGGACGCCAGCGGCCCCGCAAGCCACAGCAGGTACTGCGGGCTCAGCGTCTTGTTCGTGACGATCAGCGTGGTCACGACGAGCAGCATCAGCACGCAGGCCTCCATCAGGCGGCCCGCGCCCCGGGTCCACCATGTGACGTACACGCCCGCGATGAGGACGTATCCGGCGATCGCGGCCACACCGGCGGCCTCGGCGAACCCCGGCACGCCGGTGCCCCAGATCTCGAACGCCTGGAACCGCGACAAGGTGACGGCGTAGTCGCCGAGGTGGAACGCCCGTGCGAGCATCGGGCCGGTCGCCCAGATCGACTCGACCTGGAGGCCGCGACCCGACTGGTAGTCGAGCGGGGAGAGCAGCCGGTCCCAGCCGCCGTAGACGAGGGCGCCCAGCGCGAACAGGCCGCCGAAGACGGCGACGCCGAGTGTCGCCTTGATGTTGTGACGGCGTGACCCGCCGCACAGGGCCGGCCACAGGAGCGCCGGCCACAGCTTGATCGCCGCCCCGACCCCGACCAGCCCACCGCCCCACACCGGGCGCTGCCGCAGCACCAGCAGCAGCGCCCAGCCGGACAGCACGGACGTCACCAGGTCGAACCGCATGAACGGCAGAGGCCCGAGCAGCAGGAGGAACACGATCCACACGAGGGTCGCCGGCCCGCGCAGCGGACCGGCGGCGCGCCACAGGGTGACGGTGAACGCCGCGTCGAGCGCGAGCATCAGACTCATGAACACGAACACGAAACCGGTGAGGGTGCCCCCGCCCAGGTACCAGGGCACGAGCATGAACCAGATGACCGGGGTCGGGTACTCGGTCAGGGTGTGGGCGGCGCCGGCCTGCCCCATCTGGGCGATCGCGTTGTAGTAGTACTGGACGTCCCCCTTGTTGGAGGGGGCGAACACGACCCAGCCCAACAGGACGACGAACCGGGAGACGAACCAGACCGCCAGGATGAACCGGGGGTTCTCCAGGCGGGCGACGGTCAGCCAGCGGCCGATCCGGCCGAAACGGTCGGACACGTCCTCCGGCATGTCCGCGAGCGTCACGCGGTCGGCGTCTGCGGTCATGTCCGCCTCCCTTCGCGGGTGCCGTGGAGTGCGATCGGCGCCGCATGGGCCTGACCCGGCGCAGACCAACCCTAGCGCCCCACCCTGGTCCTCCGGTGGTTTGCGGGGTGGGCGGGGATGACAGGGGGTGATGCCGTCCTCGGCGCCCCCGGGGCGATTCGAACGCCCGCACCCGCCTCCGGAGGGCGGTGCTCTATCCCCTGAGCTACGGGGGCCCAAGGCGCACCTAGTCTAGACCACCGGGCGCAAACCTTTCGACAAGTGCGGAGGCTGTGACGGCTCTTGGGCAACGACCAGTCGGGGCACAGCGGTCCCGTGTGGGAGAATGTCGGGCATGGCTCATATCCATGTGGCGGGGGAAATCCACGCTGACGCCGGTGCCGGCCCGCAATGGCTCAGCGCGCCCGAGGACCTCAACGCGCTGGATCCTGGGCTGTGGAGCCGGACCGTGCACCGGGGCGACGACGGGGCGTTGGTGACCGGCGGGGTGTCCGTGGTGCGGGCCGCCGAGGAGCTGGGCACGCCGGTCTACCTGCTCGACGAGGAGGATTTCCGTGCCCGGGCGCGTGCGTTCCGGGCGGAGTTCGACGGCTGGCGCGTGTTCTACGCGGGTAAGGCGTTCCTGTGCCGGCGCATCGTGCGCTGGGCGATGGAGGAGGGCCTGTGGCTGGACGTGTGCAGCGGCGGCGAGTTGGCCGTGGCGTTGGACGCCGGCGCCGACCCGGCCCACATCGGCTTCCACGGCAACAACAAGACCGTCGAGGAACTGGCGACCGCGCTGGAGCACGGGGTGGGACGCATCATCGTGGATTCGCTCGACGAGATCGCACGCATCGAGACCCTGTGCGCCGAGCACGACTGGCGGGCGCACGTCATGGTGCGCGTCAATCCTGGTGTCGAGGCGCACACGCACGAGTACATCGCGACCGCCCATGAGGACCAGAAGTTCGGCTTCTCGATCGCGAACGGGCAGGCGATGGTCGCGCTGGTGCGCTGCTTCTACAGTCCGCACCTGGAGTTGCTCGGCGTCCACAACCACATCGGGTCGCAGATCTTCGACACGTCGGGTTTCGAGGTGGCGGTACGTCGCACGATGAAGCTGATGCAGCAGTTCACCGACGCCACGGGGACGCGCCTGGAGGAGTTCGATCTGGGCGGCGGGTTCGGGATCGCCTACACGAGCGCCGACTCGCCGTCGTCGCCGGCCAGCCTGGCGGAGGAACTGTCGGGCGTCGTCGCCCACGAGGCCCGTGCGTTCGGGGTGGAGCCGCCGCGGCTGTCGATCGAGCCGGGACGGGCGGTCGTCGGGCCGACGACGCTGGCCCTCTACACGGTGGGCACCATCAAGACCGTCGACCTCGATGCCGGCGCGCAGCGGGTGTACGTGTCGGTGGACGGCGGCATGAGCGACAACATCCGTCCCGCCTTGTACGCGGCCGAATACTCGGCGGTCCTGGCGAACCGGACGTCGTCGGCACCCCCGGTGCTGTGCCGGGTCGTCGGGAAGCACTGCGAGGCGGGGGACATCCTCGTCCGGGACGTGTTCCTGCCCGCCGACATCGCGCCGGGCGACCTCGTGGCGGTGCCCGGTTCGGGCGCGTACAGCCGTGAGATGGCGAGCAACTACAACCATGCGCTGCGACCGGGGGTGGTCGCGGTGCGGGACGGCGAGCTGACGACGCTGATCCGCCGCGAGACGCTCGCGGATCTGATGTCCCTGGACGTCGGCTGACCGTTCCCCAGACGCCGGGGCGTGACCGGCGGCACGGCGGCGTGGTTCAATGTAGACCGGTCGCGCGCCGCGCGCAGCCGGGAAGGAGCGTCCCTCGTGACCACCACCTCTTCGGCCCCGCCACTGCGGGTCGCCCTCCTCGGGTGCGGCACGGTGGGCGGGCATGTCGCCCGCCTGCTGACCACGCAGGCCGACCAGCTGGCCGGCCTGATCGGGCGGCCCATCGACATCGTGGGTATCGCCGTCCGCTCCCTCGACGAGGCCCCGCCGACCCTGCCTCGCGACCTGTTCACGGACGACGCCCTGGGGCTCGTCGGGCGCGACGACATCGACGTGGCGATCGAGCTGGTGGGCGGCATCGACTTCGCCGGGGAGCTGGTGCGCACGGCGATCGCCCACGGCGCCAGCGTTGTGACCGCGAACAAGGCCCTGCTCGGCGCGCAGGGTGCCGACCTGTTCGCCCGGGCCGAGGCCGCCGGTGTCGACCTGTACTACGAGGCGGCCGTCGCCGGGGCGATCCCGATCATCCGGCCGCTGCGGGAGTCGCTCGTCGGCGACGAGGTCACCCTGGTGATGGGCATCGTGAACGGCACCACGAACTACATCCTGGACCAGATGACGAACGAGCATCTGGGCTTCGCGGAGGCGCTCGCCCAGGCGCAGCATCTCGGGTTCGC
>WQUE01000091.1 GCA_009785885.1 Actinomycetes bacterium | reverse complement strand
GACGCCGTCGCGATCTGCACGCAGGACCGTGACCACGCCGACCCGGCCGTCGCGGCTGCCGGGGTCGGGTACCACATCCTGCTCGAGAAGCCGATGGCGACGAACGAGGCCGACGCGCAGCGGATCGTGGCCGCCGTCCAGGACGCGGGCGTGGTTTTCGGGGTGTGCCACGTGCTGCGCTACACCGAGTACACACGGGCACTTGTGGATCTGCTTCGGGCGGACGCGATCGGGCGGATCGTCTCGGTCGAGCACCTGGAGCCGATCGGGTGGTGGCACTTCGCCCACTCGTTCGTCCGGGGCAACTGGCGCTGCGAGGCCGAGACGAGCCCCATGCTGATCCAGAAGAACATCCACGACATCGACTGGCTCGGCTACGTCGTCGGCGAACCGGTCGCCCGGGTGTCGTCCTTTGGCACGCTGCTGGAGTTCCGTCCCGTGAACGCCCCGGCCGGTGCGGCGGCTCGCTGCCTCGACTGCGCGGTACGGGCGACGTGCCCGTTCGATGCGGTACGGATCTACCACGGGTTTCTATCCGACCCAGAGTACTCTGATTGGCCGCTCACCGTACTCACGCCGAATCCCACGCCGACAAGCATCGATGATGCCCTGCGCAACGGCCCCTACGGCGAGTGTGTGTACGCCGGGCACAACGACGTCGTCGACCACCAGGTCGTCTCGCTGGAGTACGCCTCGGGTGTCACCGCCAGTTTCACGACGGTCGCGTTCACAGAGATGGCCGGTCGCAAGACCCGCATCTTCGGCGCGCGGGGCTGGATCGAGGGCGACGGCTCGGTACTGCGCGTGCATGACTTCACCACCGATGACGTCCGCACCATCGACACCGCGGTGAACGCCACCCCCGCCGGCGGCCATGGCGGCGGCGACGAGGGGCTGATGCGCGCGTTCCTCGCGGCCGTGGAAGCCGGCGACCCGTCTCTGGTCACCTCGGACGCCGCCGCCAGCCTCGCCTCGCTGGAGGTCGTCTGGGCCGCCGAGCGCGCCCGTCACGCCGGCACCGTGGAGGTGCCGGCCTGAAGTTCGGACGGACCCGACGGCGGTTGAGCTTGTCGAAACCGCGGCGTCGGAGGGCGAGGTCTGGATGGGCTGCGAGGGTGGTCGTCGCGGGATCGTTGCGGGCGGCGGATACCCGTCGCGCATCCTATCCGCCGCCCTTCACTCTGCGACCTGCGCATATCGGCGCTCCAGCGCCCCCACATCCGTGGGGGCTCGGACCGCTGCGGTCAGCTCCGGTCGACGTCCCGCTCGTGACCACCCTCTCCGCCCTTCGGCCAGCTCGGTGCTTGTTTCGGCAAGGTCGACGGGCGTCCGGCACCCGCCGCGCCGTCGCGCGCTAGGCTGGCGCGCATGACAGGCATGGCCGAGGTGGCACCGGCACCGGCAGACATCGCCGCGGCCTTCGCCCTGCCCGGGCCAGTGGCGGATGCCCCACCCTACGGCGGCGGGCACGTGAACCGGACGTACCGCGTGACTTGCGCGGGCGGGGAGCGGTTCGTGCTCCAGCGGATCAACCGGCGGGCGTTCGCCGTGCCCGAGCACGTGATGGAGAACATCGTCACGGTGACCCGCCACCTGGCGAGCCGGACGACGGACCCGCGGGCGTCCCTGCGTCTGGTCCCTACCCACGACGGATCCTGGTGGCACACCGACGCCGCCGGCGAGGTGTGGCGCTGCTACGCGTTCATCGAGGGCTCCACCGAGCTGTCCAGCCCGCTGACCCCGGACAAGTTCCGCCTTGTCGGCCACGCCTTCGGCAGGTTCCTCGTGGACCTGGACGACCTTCCCGTCGAGGGCCTGCACACGACGATTCCCCACTACCACGACGAACCGCGCTACTTGGCGCGTCTGCGGGCCGCGATCGCCGCCGACCCGTGCGGGCGCGTCGCCGAGGTGGGGCCCGAGATCGCCCGGGCGCTGTCGTACGAGGCAGCCAGTCACGACTTCGACGAGCCCGGCCTCATGCCGATCCGCGCCACCCACAACGACGCCAAGGTGTCGAATCTCCTCGTCGACGCGACCACCGGCGAGGCGTTGGCCGTCGTCGACCTCGACACCGTCCAGCCCGGATACGCCGTGTGCGACTTCGGCGACGCGATCCGCTCCGGCGCGACGACCGCGCCCGAGGACGAACCCGACCCGGCCAAGGTGCGCTTCGTCCCCGACCTGTTCGAGGCGTTCGCCGAGGGCTACCTGGGAGCCTGCGGCGACGTCCTGCAGCCGTCCGAGATCGCCCATCTGCGCCACGGCGCCCGGATCATGACGCTCGAGACGACCCTGCGCTTCCTCCTCGACTACCTGGAGGGCGACGTCTACTACGCCATCGACCACCCCACGCAGAACCTCGACCGCGCCCGCAACCAGGGCGCCCTCCTGGACGACCTCAACGCCCACTGGGACGACATGGGCCGCATCATCGACCGCCTCGTCGCGTAAGTCACCGGCGTGGACGTCTGTCAGCGGGTGGGCGGAGTGGTCACGAGCGGGACATCGACCGGAGCTGATCGCAGGGGTCCGAGCCTCCACGGACGTGGTGGCGCTGGAGCGCCGATATGTGCGAACACCAGGGTGGATGGCGGTGGACTGTCTCGGGAGCGGGACTTCTGCCGGAGTGGACCGCCGCGGTCCGCAGCCTTTGGGCGGAGGAGCGCCGGTATACGAAGGCAGCGTGAGGGGAGCCCGGCGGATACGATGCCCGTCAGGGCATCCGCCGGGCGGAACGATCCCGCGACGAGACAGCCCGCCGCCGCAACGATCCCGCGACGACCACCCTCGCAGTCCAACCGAACCTCCCGATCTGGAACTGTCGAAGGGCATGCGTCGCCCCCACGGCACGAAAAGGCCGGCCGGGGCGTGCCCGGCCGGCCCTTCGTCGCTACGAGCTACTACGTGCGGTGCTTCGAGCTACCTACTTGTAGAGCGCGTTGATCTGGTCATTCATCGCGTCGAGCGCGTCCACACCCTTCTTCCCGGACATGATGTCGTCCATGACGGGCTGCTGGATCGCCAGCACGTCGGGGTAGTGGTCGGCGATGGGCGGCGGGAACGTCGTGCCGTCCTTGACGTGAACCATGAACGCCGAGGGGTCGACGCCCTGCTTCTGGCGGGCGGCGATCGTCGCGTCGGACAGGCTCTTGATGGCCGGGAACACGACGCCCGCGTCGGCGACGTGCTGCTGGCACTTCTCCGAGCCGAGCCACTTGACCCACTGCCAGGCCTCGTTCTGGTGCTTGGAGGTCGCCGTGATGGCATCCGTCAAGCCGTTGAACATCGACGCACGCTTGCCGCTCGGGCCGATCGGCGTCGGCGCGTAGAGCGTCTTGCCGCCGTCCGGCGCCTTGTACGAGCTCATCATCCAGTCGCCGCTCGTCACCATCGCGAACTTGCCCGCGGTGAACGCGCTGGTGGCGTTGTTATCCATCGACGCCGACGTCGCGAGGTCGTTCATGTAGCCCTTCCCGACGAGCGAGTACCACCAGGCCACGGTGTCCTTGAAGTTCTTGTCGGAGAAGTTCCACTTGGTGCCCCACGGGTTCTTGTCGGTGAACGTGAAACCGGTCGTGAACAGGTACATGGAGAACTGGCTCTGGCTGAAGCCGGCGCCGCTGCCCTCCATGAACAGTCCGTACGTCTTCACCTTCGTCTTGTCGAACCCGGCCTCGTCACCGCGCTTGCCGTTCTCATCGATCGTCATGTGCGCGATCAGCTTCTCCCACGTGCCGCCGTCCTGCGGATTCCAGGTGAGGCTGTTGAGCTGGTCGGTGGTGACGCCGGCGTCCTTCATCATGTTCTCGTTGTAGAAGATCGCGACGGTGTCCCAGTCCTTCGGGAGGCCGTAGTGATTGCCGTCCTTGTCACTCCACAGGTCGGCCAGACCCGGGAAGTAGATCCCCATGTCGACCTTGTCCTTGTCGATGAACGGCTGCAGGTTGACGATCTGCTTCTTGCTGAGGAAGTCCGCGAAGTAGTTGAGGTGGTCGGTGAACACATCCGGGCCGCTGCCGGCCGTCAGCTGCGTCGTCAGGTTGTTCCAGTAGTCGTTCCAGCCGGTCTGCGTGATGTTGACCTTGATGTTGGGGTTCGCGGCCGTGAAGTCGTCCGCGCACGCCTGGTACTGCGGGACCTGGTTCGAGTCCCACAGCCAGTACTCGAGCGTGACCGATCCACCGGCAGCGCTCGATGACGGCGCAGCGCTCGATGGTGCTGGTGCCGCACCGCCCGTCGAGGCCCCGCCGCCGGTTGGCGCGGTGGACGCGCCCGGTGACGAGCAGGCGGACAGGGTGACCAGACCAGCGACAGCGATCGCCACGATGGCTTTCATTCGTTGCATGGTGTTCCTTTCTTTTTGGTTGTGTTTCCCCGACTACTTGATGCCTGAGAACCCGATGGAGTTGATGATGCGCTTGCCAAGGACGAGGTACAGCACGACGATCGGGATGGCCGCGATCAGCGCCGCGGCCATGAGACCTGCCCAGTCGGGGCCTGTCTGCGGTGTCTGTGACCGGAACACGCCGAGCGCGACGGTGAGCGTGCGCACCGCCGGCTTGTTGGCGACGAGCAGCGGCCACATGTAGTCGTTCCACGCCCCGATGAAGGTCAGCAGCGCCAGCGTGATGATCGGCGACGACGACATGGGCACCACGATGCGACTGAACCGGCGCCAGTGGCCGGCGCCGTCGATCATCGCGGACTCCTCGACTTCGCGCGGGATGCCGAGGAAGAACTGCCGGAGGAAGAACACGGAGAACGGCGCCATCAGCAGCGTCGGCAGCACGATGGCGAGGTAGGTGTTCATCAGGCCCATGTCGCGCATGAGCACGAAGTTCGGCAGCGTCGTGAACAGGCCCGGAATCATCAGCGCGGTGATGAAGACGAAGAACACGAAGTTGCGCCCGGGCCAGTGCAGACGGGCGAACGCGTACGCGGCCAGCGCGCACGACGTGACCTGCCCGACGGTGATGATCGTTGAGACGATGAACGAGTTGCGCAGCGCCAGGCCGAAGGCCATCGACGCGCCCGACCCGCCCTGGGCCTGGGCTTCGGCCGCCGACTCGAGGCCGAGGACGCGCTTGATCGCTCCGAGCGTGAAGTCGGCGGGCAGCAGGCTCGTCGCGTACTCCGGCAGGGATGACGTCGTCGAGAACGCGGTCCGCAGCATCCAGTAGAACGGGAACAGCGTGCCAAGCATGAAGAGCACGAGGATGGCCCAGGCCAGGATGTGCCCGGGGCTGTACTTGCGGCGCACGCCGAACGAGCGAGCGGTGTGGAGTTCGGGAGTCTCCAGGGTGAACGACGACATGGCGCCTCCTAGTCCAGGTCCGACTGATCGGCCCGCATGAGCCGTAGCTGGAAGTACGCGAAGAGGCCCAGGAGGATGAACAGGGCCACGGTCATCGCGCTCGCGTAGCCGAAATGGCTGCGCTGGAATGCCATCTGGTAGATGTAGTAGTAGATGACGCGCGTCGCGTCGCCGGGGCCGCCGCGCGTGGTGACGCTGACGGTGTCGAATATCTGGAACGACCCGGTGATCGACACGACCATGACGAGCGCCAGCACGGGCCGCAGCAGCGGCAGCGTGACGCGGAAGAACGCCTTGATCTCGGACGCGCCGTCGATCGCGGCCGCCTCGTACAACTGCGGCGGGATCGTCTGGAGCCCCGCGAAGATGAGCAGCGCCGTGTAACCCACGTACCGCCAGGTGTTGACAAGGGCGATAGTGGGGATCGACAGGGCGGCCGAGCCGAAGAACGCCTGCGGTGGAATCCCGATGGCCTTCAGCCCGACGTTGATGATGCCGAGCAGTTGGTCCGCCATCCAGAACCACACGATCGCCACGACGACGTTCGCGATGAGGTACGGCAGCAGCAGGACGCCCCGGATCAGCAGCGACGTGGTCAGCCGCTGCATCAGCACGGCGATGACGAGCGCGACGATCGTCTGGCTGACGATGTTGATCACGACGTACTCGAGGGTGACGAGGAGCGCGTTCCAGAAGGTCTTGTCGTTGACCATCTGGACGTAGTT
>WQUE01000090.1 GCA_009785885.1 Actinomycetes bacterium | reverse complement strand
GGATCGAGGTCGCGACAAGGTGTGTCAGCGGGCGGCCTGGCGGCGGACGGCCTCGTTGAGCAGGGCGACGAAGTCGGCGTACTTGACCGTGAGGCGTGCGCGCGTGGCCGTGTCCACCTGGGCCAGGCGATGCTTGTCGCCGTTGTCGCGCAGGTCGGCCCGCTTGACCTGGACGGCCAGCGGGTTGGCGGCGATGCGGGCCGCGTACTCGGCGGGAGACTCCCCCTCGCGGAGCGACACGGCGTCGACGATCGCGATGACCGAGTCCGGGATGCCTTGCCGTCGCAGGTCCTCCAGCGACGTGGGCGTGTCCTCGATCACGTCGTGCAACCAGCCGGCGGCGACCGCCTCGGGCGGGGCGGCCGGGATGTGGCCGTGGGCGGTGGCCAGGTAGGCGGCGACGCGCGACGGATGGCCGATGTACGGGTGCCCCGCCTTGTCCTTTTGCCCTTCGTGGGCGCGGACGGCGATGTCGTGGGCCCGCTTGACCAGCAGCCGCTGGGCGTCGGTCCAGTCGGTGACCACGGCAGTGGCCGACGCGTGGGGTGAGGCCATGTGAACCGTTCCTTACCTCGCTCGTGGTGGGACGCGGGCCGTGCCCCAAGGACGGACACGCGTGCCGCCGACAATGCCGCGGGCCGGCATCGGAATCGACCGTCGGCCGTTGTCGTGGGCACCACTGTAATCGGTCCGGAGCTGAGGCGGCGCACGGGGGAGGTACGCTGTCCGGCATGCGGATCAGGACGTGTGAACCGGGTGATGCGGACGCGGTCATCGCCTTGTGGGAGGCATGCGGCCTGACCCGTCCCTGGAACGACCCCCACGCCGACATCGAACGCAAGCGCGCGTTCCAGCCCGGTCTGTTCTTCGTCGGCGCAACCGAGGACGGGGAGATCATCGCGACGGTCATGGCCGGCTACGACGGCCACCGCGGCGCCATCAACCTGCTGGCCGTCGATCCGGCCCGCCGGGGGGAGGGTCTGGGAGCGGCGCTGCTCGCGCACGCCGAGGCCGCGCTGGCGGCGCTCGGCTGTCCCAAGATCAACCTCCAGGTCCGCCCGGAGAACGCGGACGTCGCCGGCTTCTACGAACGCTGCGGCTACGAGCCGTTCCAGGTGATCGACCTGGGCAAACGCCGGACCGTGTGAACGCGGCGCCCCGTCTCCGCCCGCCCGACGGGCCGATCTGCGAGAATGAGGCATGTCCCTGGACCTGCTGCTCCTCATCGGCGCCGTGGTGGTGCTGGTGGCCGTGGTGGCGGCGCGTCTGGGGGCGACGTTCGGCATGCCCGGCCTGCTCGTGTTCCTCGGCCTGGGGCTGCTGCTCGGCTCCAGCGGGCTGGGCATCGAGTTCAAGAACGCGAGCCTGGCACACGACCTCGGTTTCGCCGCGCTCGTCCTGATCCTCGCCGAGGGCGGCCTGACGACCAGCTGGAAGAACATGCGGCCGTACCTCGGGCTGGCGGGGGTGCTGGCGACGGTGGGCGTCGGGGTGTCGATCGCGCTCGTCGGCGCGTTCGGCTACTACCTGTTGCACCTGCCGCGCGCGGTTGCGGTTCTTCTCGGCGCCGTGACCGCCCCGACGGACGCCGCCGCCGTGTTCTCCGTGCTGCGCGGGCTGCCGCTGCCGCACCGCGTCCGGGCGGCGCTCGAGGGCGAGTCCGGGTTCAACGACGCCCCGACGGTGCTCCTCGTCGCGGCCGGGACGAACTACGCCATGGGCGTCGCGCCCGCCGGCGGCGTGATCGGTCTCGGCGGCTTGATCCTCGGCGAGCTGGTCGGGGGCCTGGTGCTGGGGGCCGCCGTCGGTCTCATGGGCCTGTGGGTGTTGCGGCGCATCGCCCTGCCGACCAGCGGCCTGTACCCGATCGCGGCGTTCGGCTGGGCGGTTGCCGCGTACGGGCTCGGCGTCCAGCTGCACCTGTCCGGGTTCGCCGCCGTCTACGTGTGCGCGGTCGTCCTCGGGAACGGCCGCCTGCCCCACCGTCACGCGATCCGCTCGTTCGCCGAGGGCATCGGCGAGATCGCCCAGATCGGGTTGTTCATCATGCTGGGGTTGCTCGCGAAGCCGGCCGGCTTGACGTGGAACGCCGTGATTGAGGGCGTGCTCGCCGGGCTGTTCCTGACGCTCGTCGCCCGGCCTCTCTCCGTGATGGCCTGCGCCACCTGGTTCAAGGTGCCCTGGCGGGAGCAGGCGTTCCTGTCCTGGGCGGGGTTGCGCGGCGCCGTCCCGATCATCCTCGCGACGGTCCCGCTGGCCGCCGGGACGACCGACTCGGCGCTGCTGTTCGACCTCGTTTTCGTGTTCGTCGTCGTGTTCACGGCGATCCAGGCGCCCTCGCTCGGCTGGGTCGCGCGCCGGCTCGGGCTCATCGACCCGCTTGCCGCGATCGACGTGGATGTCGAGGTGGCGCCGCTGGAGAACCACCACGCGGACGTGCTGCGCGTCACCATCCCGCCCGGCTCGCGGCTGGCGGGCATCAGCGTGCGCGAACTGTTCCTCCCGCCGAACGTCGTCGTGTCGCTGATCGTGCGCGGCGAGGATTCGTTCGCCGCCGAAGGCGACACGATTCTGCGGGCCGGCGACGACCTCATGATCGTCACGCCTGCCGACGTCCGGGACGATGTGGAGGAGCGATTCATCGCGCTGGGGCGCTGGGGGCGGCTCGCCCGTTGGCGCCCACGCTCACATCATCACCGGTAGAGCATGTGGCTGCGCGACGTCTGACACCAGAGCCGGGGGACAGCCTCGGTGTCGTGAGCGGTGATGCGGGAGGAGCCGGGGGCGTCTCGTCACGGGGTGGGTTGCGGGGCCGCGGCGGTGTCGGTCGGCGGTGCCGGGGTCGACGCCTTCGGGGTCGGGGTCGCCGGCAGGCAGACGACGCCGCCGGGCACGTCCACGGTGAGCGGCGCGTCCGGGTTGACACCGCCGAACGTGTCGTTCAGGAGGATGTCCACGGTGTGATCGGCCCGGCCGTCCGCCTTCACGACGGCGCCTGTGAAGAACCCGGCGACCAGCTTCACCTCGGGGGAGTCGGCGGTCGCGCCCATGATGGTGGTCGCCTCGAGCTTTTCCGTCGTGTTGCCGACGTAGCCGATGCGGAAGCCTTTCTCCTGCAGCTGGCCCGACACGGAGCGGGCGAGCCCGGTCTTCGTGCCGCCGTTGTAGACGCGCACGGTGACCTTGTCGGTCGTCAGGGCGTTGTTGACCCGCTGCGTGACACAGGAGGCGACGGGCACGGCGCCCAGGGGCCGCAGCAGGGCCTTGACGCCCCACCAACCGCCGTACGCGAGCGCGCAGACGACGACGAGCAGCAAGATGGGACTGCCGATCCTGCGCCACGGGTTTTTCATGCGCCGATCCGTTCGTGCGACGTGCTGACTCGTCCGATAGTAGCGGGTGTGCGAGGCCCCGGCACCTTGCGTTTCGCGTTCGCGTTCGCCGCGGGCGTTGCCAGACCGATTCCCGCCCGCTCGAACATCCCCTCGCCGTCGTCGACGAACCGCGTGGCCAGGGCCGCGGCCTGGCCCGGGAGGGGACGGTCGTCGTGCTCCGCGGCGACCCAGTCGAGGCGGATCGGCACGGGGCGTGACCAGCCGGCGGCCCGGCGCACCAACTGGTCGAGCACGTCACCGAGGTGCTGGGCGCCGCCGAGGGCGACGGCGCCGGCCAGGTTGGCATTCAGGATGTCGCTCGCGTCCTCTGTGCGGATGTCGTGGGCCGGGACCTGCGCGAGCCAGTCGCGGTACCGCGCGATCTGGTGGGCGGCCGCGTCGCCGGCGGGCGTCCGCACGGGCACCATGCGCGACTGGCCGACCAGGATGACGCCGCTGACGACGAGCAGGGCCGCGCCGACGAGGCCGGGCCAGGGCAGGCTCACGCCGAACCCGCGGATGAGGTTCACCGCCAGGCCGACCAGCCCGGCGAGCACGATGACGCCGCCGAGCACGGCCCAGGCGCCCCGTCGGCGGGGCGTCGTGACCCAGCCGACCGCCCGGGGTGAGGCCTTGAGTTGGTCGAGGGCGGCCATCAGGTCCGGCCGGTGGTTCCGGGCGAGCGCCGACAGCGTCTGCGGCGGCGCGGGTTCCGGGGTCGTGCCGGCGTGCAGGGCGTCGAGGAGGGTTTGCTCGAAGCGCAACAGGCCCGGTGTGTCGCCCATCACGGGCCGGATCGTCCAGTCCGGTGGGCCCCCGGGTGTGGGTGCGCCCGCCGGCTCCAAGACGACGAATCCGCGCGTGGCGAAGTCGAGCAGGGTGATCGCCAGTTCGCGTGCCCCCGGCACCGTGCCGTCCAGCGTCCGGAGCATGCCGGGGCGCCCGTCCTGCGGGGGGACGCCCGCGGGCAGGGCGTGAATGAGGCCGGTCTCGGCCGGGGCGGATGGGGCGGCGGGGCCACGCCCGGCGCCCAGACGGGCGACGACGGCAGCCAGGACGCCGGTGACGCCGGCGCCCAGGAAGACCCAACCGATAAGCTCCACTGCCGTACCTTTGACGCGTTGAGGTGTGCCCAGACTAGTGGGGTGGCACCGCCGGGGACGGGCGGCGCGCCGCCGGGCCGGGAGCGAGGCGCACCTGCCCGGACAGGGGGTGCTGCGCCGGGAGACTGAACAACGCGGCGGCGCCGTCGAGGGCGGTCCCGGCCGGCGCCGCGAAACGCGCCCGGGGCAGGCGGTCGCGCACGCCCGCGACGAACTGGTCGGCGAGGAGCGACGCCTCGAACAGCTTGCCGGTCGGGCTGACGACGGGGCGCTGGCCCGCCGCATCGGCGCCGACACGTGTGAGCGCCGTGACGGCCGACAGGGCAAGGGACGAGGCCGCCCGGCGGACGATCGCGGCGCACACGCCGTCGCGGGACGCCAACTCGCAGACGGTGCGGGCGTAGCTGGCGACGTGACGGACCCAGTCCGGATCGCGCTGCACCTCCAGATACGCGTCCTGCAGGTCGGGGAAGTCGGCCTGGACGATCGGCGTCAGGGCCGTGGCGGGGCCGCGTCCATCGAACGCGCGAAGCACCGCCCGCAGCCCGGCACGCCCGATCCAGAAGCCGGAGCCGGCGTCCCCCAGGGTGTGCCCCCAGCCGTCGACGCGCGCCCAGCTGTCCGCCCCGACGGCCAGCGTGACGACACCCGTCCCGGCCGCCACGACCGCACCGGGCCGTCCGCCGAGCGCCCCCACGTGGCACGTCACGGCGTCGTGGGCGAGGGCGACGCGGGTCACGCCGTACGGTTCGACGAGGCGGAGCAGATCGGCGGCTTCGTCGCCGGTGGCCAGGCCCGTCGACCCGACGGCGAGCACCGCCGGCGTGGCCGCGGCGACGCCGTCCCGGCGTACCAGGTCGAGGATCTCGGCGGTGCGGCGTGCCAGCTGGGGCAGGAGCGGCTGGTTCGTGAGGACCGCGTCCAGGGCGTACTCGCCCAGGACCCCGGAGGTGGGGGTCAACCCCGACAGCACCCGTCCGCGCGATCCGCTCTGGCCGGCGTCGAGCGCGATCAACAAGGGGTCCGGGACGCTCGAACGTACATCGTCGCCCATGTCGCCTTAGTGTAGTGGGGCCGTCCGCCAGGGGCGGAACCCTCGCCGGTGGGTCGGTGTTCAGCCCCAGCCGAGATGCCGCACCAGGGCGGCCGTCGCGGCGGCGAGGATCACCACGACGATGAACGGCGCCTTGCGCCACAGGGCGACCGCCGCGACGGCCAAGGCGGCGGCCCGGGCGTCGAGAACGAGGCGGTGGCCGCCGTCGAACGTCTGCTGCGCGGCGAGACCGGCCAGCAGCGCGACGGTGACGAGTGCGACGATCGGGGCCAGCCGTTCCGAGCGGAACCAGCGGGCGGGCAGGAAGTGCCCGGCCAGTTTCTCGCCGATGACCACGGCGCACCCGGCCCCGATCGTCAGCCACCGCAGCGTCTCGCTCATGCGTCCGACCCCCGATCGGGTGCGGGATGGCGCCCGCTCCAGGCGCCGACGAGGATCGCGGCCACCCCCGCGCCGAGCACCGGGACGCCGGCCGGGGCCACCGGGACGAGCGCGCACGCGATCACGACGGCGATCCCCGCGCACGCCTGGGCCCG
>WQUE01000089.1 GCA_009785885.1 Actinomycetes bacterium | reverse complement strand
GAGCGCGCGGGGGAGCACCTGTACCGCAACGTCGCCCCGGGTGCGTACCAGCCGCTGTTCGACGGCGGCGTCGCCTACTTCACGTGATAGGCGGGGCCCGCGTGGGGCGAGGTTGGTCCGGGGTGGGCCGGGCATGGCACAATGGAGGGCAGCGATGCGCACCGGCGCCCTCTCACCGCCGTGGCCACGCCCATGGGGCCTTGCCGGCGTGCCCACGCGCCGGATGGGTTCCGCCCGTCAGCACCGGGTCGCAACGATCCCGGTGCTCCTGCATGAGGAGACTTTTCCGACAGTGGCAACCAAGATCCGTTTGAAGAGACTGGGCAAGATTCGCACGCCGCACTACCGCGTGGTCGTCATGGACGCCCGCGCCAAGCGCGACGGCCGGCCGATCGAGGAGATCGGGCAGTATCACCCGAAGTCCGACCCGTCGGTGATCGTCATCGACTCCGAGCGCGCGCAGTACTGGCTCGGCGTCGGCGCGCAGCCGACCGAGGCCGTCGTCGCGCTGCTGAAGCGCACGGGCGATTGGCAGAAGTTCTCGGGCGACGACTCGCCGTCCGGCATCGTCGAACAGGCGGTCCGCCCGGACAAGGAGGCGCTGTTCAACGCCGCCCTGGCCGAGGGCGACAACGCCCCCGCCGGCGAGGCGATCTCGCGCGCGCGCCGCGGCCGCAAGGCCATCGAGGCCGCCGAGGCCATCACCGAGGCCCTGGAGGGCGCCGGCGACAAGGCCGACGAGGCGTCCGAGTCCGAGGCCGAATCCTCGGTTGAGGTCTGACGATGCTCGACGACGCGCTGGAGCACTTGGTGCAGGGCATCGTGTCGCATCCGGACGAGGTCCGGGTGCGCAGTCGCACGATGCGTACCGGACGCCTGCTGGAGGTCCGGGTGAATCCCGAGGATATCGGCCAGGTCATCGGCCGTCAGGGCCGCACCGCGACGTCCCTGCGCACCGTGATGGGCGCGCTCGCCGGTCGCGAGCAACTGCGCATCGACTTTGTCGATGTCGACCGCCGTCCCGTGCGCGGGCGGCGTTGACCGCATCGAGATGATGCCCCGTGCCCCCGCCGGGCGCGGGGCATCGCCGTACCAGAAAGGCGTGGGGACATGGACGCAGCCGGGACCGTCGAGGTGATCGTCGGGCGTGTGCTGCGGGCGCACGGTATCCGGGGCGAGGTCGTCGTCGAGCCACGCACGGACGAGCCGGAACGCCGGTTCGTGGTGGGATCGACGCTGCAGGGCGGACGCCCGCTGACGATCGTCTCCGCACGTCCCCACCAGGGCCGCTGGCTACTGGCGTTCGACACGGTGCCGGACCGCACCGCGGCCGAGGCGCTGGTCGGCGCGACGCTGTCGGCCCGCGTCGGGGCGGACGAGACACCCGCGGACGCCGAGGAGTTCTACGACCGCCACCTCATCGGGCTCCGCGTCCTGCGCCACGACGGCACGGCGGCAGGGGTGGTCGTCCGCGTCGACCATCCCGGGGCGCAGGACCTTCTCGTCGTCGCCACGGACGCCGGACCAGAACGGCTCGTGCCGTTCGTTGCGGCGCTCGTCCCCAAGGTCGACCTTGCTGCCGGCACCCTCCACCTGGCCGACATCACCGGCCTGCTGGAGGACGACACGCTTGCGGATCCAGTCGAGGATTCAGGTCGCGACAAGCTGCGACGTACCAAAGGGGTGGCCGCGTGAAGCTCGAGGTCATCACGATCTTCCCCGACTACTTCGCGCCGCTGCGCCTGTCGCTGATCGGCAAAGCCCTGGACGACGGACTGGTGCGCCTGCTCGTGCGCGATCTGCGCGACTTCACGCACGACCGTCACCGCACGACCGACGACACGCCCTGCGGGGGCGGCGCCGGCATGGTCATGAAGCCCGAGCCGTGGGGCGAGGCCCTGGATGCGGTTCTCGCCGAGGTGCCGGGGGGCCCGCCGCCGACCCTCGTCCTCACCACACCCGCCGGCGAGCCGTTCCGCCAACGTGTCGCCGAGGAGCTGTCCCGGCTGGACCACCTCGTGTTCGCCTGCGGACGCTACGAAGGCATCGACGCGCGTGTGCCCGCGTGGGCAGCCACCCGCATGCCCGTGCGCGAGCTGAGCCTCGGCGACTACGTGCTGAACGGCGGTGAAGTCGCGGCGCTCGCGATGATCGAGGCGATCGTCCGGTTGATCCCGGGCGTGCTCGGCAACCCCGCGTCTTTGGTCGAGGAGTCCCATGCGGACGGCCTGCTGGAGTACCCGGTCTACACCAAGCCGCCCAGCTGGCGCGGCCTGGACGTGCCCGAGGTGCTGCTGTCGGGCCACCACGGGCAGGTGGCTGCCTGGCGTCGGGCGCAGGCCGAGGCTCTGACGGCCCGGCGCCGGCCCGACCTGCTGCCGGGGTGAGGCCGGCGGTTTGGCCGGACTTGGCCGGTATGGCAGAATAGCTAGTCGCTGTCGGTCCGGGCCGGCCTCCTGCCACAGGGGGAGTCTCCGCCTGACGAAGACGGCGGCTCTTGAGGGACGAACCACGAAGTGGCCTGTGGCACTGGCGAGGATACGACGATGAACCCATTGGTAGCAGCGGTTGGGCAGCAGGCGCTGAAGAGTGACATTCCCGCGTTTCGTCCGGGCGACTCCGTGCGGGTGCACGTGCGGGTCGTCGAGGGCAGCCGCTCCCGCATCCAGGTGTTCGCCGGCGTGGTCATCTCCCGCACGGGTAGCGGGGTCGCCGAATCGTTCACGGTGCGCAAGGTGAGCTTCGGCACGGGCGTCGAGCGGACGTTCCCGCTCCACTCGCCGATCATCGACCGGATCGAGGTCGAGCGCCGCGGCGATGTCCGCCGGGCGAAGCTGTACTACCTGCGTGGCCTGCGCGGCAAGGCGGCCAAGATCAAGGAAAAGCGCGACAACGTGTAGTCCGGCCCGCGCCATGCTGGCTGCCGGCATAGAACAACCTGTGAGACCCTGAGCGCCGCGCGCGCCTGGCCGGGACGTGGCCGCGCGGGCGCTAAACTGAACGGACGGCGCAGGCCGGACGTTAGGACAGGGGGCTGCAGTGAGTGGTGCGCGGCGGGCTGCTGTGGAGGAGGAGTCCGAACAGACGCAGCCGATCGCTGTGCCCACATTCTCGGCTCCACCGCCGTTCGTCGCGCGGCGGGCCGACCCGGTGGGAACTGGTGGGCTTGGCGCGGCAACCGGTGCTCCAAGCCTCGCGGCATCCGGCACGGCAATGGCCCTTGCCGACGATCCGGACGCGACCCGTGTGCAGCCTCGTGCCCGGCTGGCCCCTGAGGTGACTGCCGATCCGGACGCGACCCGTGTGCAATCGGCGGTACGGGCCGACACCACCTCGAATGGGTCCGGTTCGCGGGGCCGGGGCCGGCGCGCGGCGCGTGCCCAGGTCAGTCCGGCCGCGCAGGTGCGGGGCTGGGTCATCGAGATCGTGTTGGTGCTGGTCGTCGCTCTTGTGATCTCCGCGCTCGCCCGGGCGTTCCTGTTCGAGATGTTCACGGTGCCGTCCGATTCGATGAAGAACACCCTGCTCCGAAGCGACCGCATCGTCGCCATCGAGGTCGGCCACTACCAGCGCGGCAGCATCATCGTGTTCAAGGACCCCGGCGGCTGGGTCACGGATCCGCCCGCCCCGCCGCCCGGACCGGTCCGCAAGGTGCTCGAGAAGCTGCGCCTCATGCCGCTCTCTCAGACGGACTACCTGGTGAAACGCCTCATCGGGCTGCCGGGCGACCACGTGCAGTGCTGCGACGCCCAAGGCCAGGTGATGGTCAACGGCGTCTCCCTCGACGAACGGTCGTACCTCTATGCGGAGAACGGCGTCACGGTCGCCCCGTCGGAGGACCGGTTCGACGTGTGGGTGCCCGAGGGCATGCTGTTCGTGCTCGGCGACCATCGCAACGCGTCCGCCGATTCGCGACCCCACCTGTGCGATACGAGCACGAGTCCTCCGGGTCTGCTCGGGTTCGTGCCGGAGGCGAACGTCGTCGGCCCCGTCAAGGCGATCGCGCTTCCGCTTGGCCGGATCCAGTCGTTCGGCATCCCCGCGACGTTCGCGAACGTGCCGGACCATCCCGACGGATCCCCGCCGGGGGATCCGGTGCAGTTCAGCGATCGATGCCCGACCTGAGTCCCACGGGTGCGGCCGGTGTCGGTGCGCTCGACTACGAGGCCCTGCTGCACGAGGCCGGGTTCGCCCGCGTTGCCGGCGCCGACGAGGCCGGCCGTGGGGCGTACGCCGGGCCGCTCGTCGCCGCGGCCGTGATCCTGCCCGCCGATCGTGCGGCCCTGGACGGACTCCGCGACTCGAAGGCCTTGTCGGCGCCTCGACGCGAGGCATGGGCGGCGCGCATCCGCGACGGTGCGCGCGCGTGGGCGGTCGTCCGCGTCGAGGCGGATGAATGCGACCGGCTGGGCATCCAGGAGGCCGACCTCCAGGGCCTCCGGCGGGCGCTGCTCCGGCTGGAGGTGACGCCGGACTTCGTGCTCACGGACGGTTTCCCGGTGCCGGGCCTGCCCTGCCCCGCCCTCGCGCTGTGGAAGGGGGATCAGGTGGCGGCCTGTGTCAGCGCCGCGTCGATCCTCGCCAAGGTCGAGCGTGACGCGATCATGCTGGCCTGCGACGACGTCTACCCGGGATACGGTTTCGCCCGCCACAAGGGCTACGGGACGGCCTCCCACCAGCGCGCGCTCCGGGAACTGGGGCCGTGCCCCCTCCATCGCCGAAGCTTCGATCCCGTCGCTGCGGCGATGCGCCCGTGACGCGTCAGCGGGGCGGCTCGGGCACTTGCAGTTCGGAGTGCTGGATCTCCTCGATCGACACGTCGCGGAACGTGAGCACCTTGGCAGTTTTCACGAAGCGGGCGGGCCGGTACATGTCCCAAACCCAGGCGTCCCCCATCGTCACCTCGTAGTAGACGTCGCCCCCCTCCGTGCGTACCTTCAGGTCGACGGAGTTGCACAGGTAGAACCGGCGTTCCGTCTCGACGGCGAACTTGAAGATGCCCACCACGTCGCGGTACTCGCGGTAGAGGTCCAGCTCAAGCTTGTTCTCGTACTGCTCCAGGTCATCGGTGCTCATGGTGCGCCCCACTTTAGCCGGTCGGCGCCCCACAGGCCGCCCCGACGCCCGCCACCGGGGTTATCCACAGGCCTCGCGAAGGGCCGAAGTTATCCACAGGCCTGTTCCGCCGGGACGACTTGACCAAGAATGACGGTGTGTAGGCAAACGACTGGACGGCGCGGCGAGCACTGGGCCGCGCAACACTTGGAGGCGCTCGGCTGGGCCATCGTCGAGCGCAACTGGCGGTGCGACGAGGGTGAACTGGACATCGTCGCGCTGGCCCCCCATGAGCCGGGACCACCGGACCTCGTCGTCGTCGAGGTGAAGACGCGCAGCGGCACCGGGTACGGCTCCCCGCTCGAAGCCATCACGGCGGCGAAGGCCCGCCGGTTGCGCCGGCTGGCGGCCCGGTGGCGGCGGGAGCATCCCGGCATCGGCGCGGGCCTGCGGCTCGACGCGGTGGGTGTGGTGAAGGCGCCGGGCGAGGCGCCGCGGATCGCGCACGTGAGGGGCCTCTAGATGGCCACGGCGTCAGCGTGGTCGGTGGCGCTGCTCGGCATGGACGGCGTGCTGGTCGAGGTGGAGGCCGCGATCGCGGCGGGGCTGCCGAAGACGGTGCTGGTGGGGCTCCCGGACACGGCCCTGTATGAGGCGCGGGACCGGTGCCGGGCGGCCGCGGCGGCGACCGGCCTGGCCTGGCCGCCCCACCTGTTGACGATCAACCTGACGCCGGCCAGCCTGCCGAAGGCCGGCAGCCACTACGACCTGGCGATCATGGCGGCGGTGCTCGTCGCGGCCGAGGCGGCGCCGCCGATGGTGGCCCGCACGTCCGTGTTCATGGGGGAGTTGGGGTTGGACGGGCGCGTCCGGCGGGTCCGCGGTGTGCTGCCCGGCCTGCTCGCCGCCCGGGACGCCGGCATGACGCAGGCGATCGTCCCGGCGTGCCAGGAGGGGGAGGCACGGCTCGTCGACGGGTTGACCGTGTTCGGCGTGGCCTGCCTGGAGGACCTCGTGGAGGTGCTGCAC
>WQUE01000088.1 GCA_009785885.1 Actinomycetes bacterium | reverse complement strand
GACCTGCCCGTCGTGTCCACCGCCGCGGCAGACGTGGACGTGGTCGTCGGGGCACCCGTGCCGATTCCCGAGAGCGTGGTGGAGCCCGCACCTGAGCCTGAACCTGAGCCTGAACCCGCACCTGAGCCTGAGTCCGTGCCGGACTCCGTGACGTCGGAGCCCACACCTGAGCCCGCACCTGAGCCCGAACCGGACGTCACACCTGCCCCGGAGCCGGAGCCGGAGCCCGTGCCCCTGACGTGCGCGTGGACCGCTCCGGAGGTGACCGAGGACGTGCTGTCGGGTGTGTACGAGGATGACGACGAGGTTCCGGGGGTGATCTGGGATCTCGCGGGCACCCCGCCGGAGATTGAGGTCGCGACAAGCGAAGATACCGACGCTGACTCCATCGGCGAGGAGGACGTCCTCGAGTTCGCGGAGTCCGACGAGGCCGAGGAGGAGCCCGGGGTGCCGGAGGCGACCGAGGATGCCGAGGCCTGGGTGCTCGACCAGGCGGAGGACGACGAGGTGCCCGCCGGCGACGTGCCGGATGTGCAGCCCGCACCCGTCCCCGAGGAACCGGAGCCGGCGGAACCGGAGGACGAGACACCGGAGCACGAGGCCGCGCCGGAGCCGGCTGAGGTCGTCCCGCAGCCGGCGGAACCGGAGGACGAGGCAGAGGACGACCTGAGCCTGCCGCCGGGCGGTTCGCCGTTCGGGGAACCGCTGTATGCCGTGAAGCCGCCGTCGGCGGTGATCGCCCCGGGGGTGGAGTTGCCGCTGGACCGGTACGCCGACCGGGAGTTGTCGTGGTTGGCGTTCAACAACCGGGTGCTCGACCTGGCGAAGGATTCCCTGCGGGTGCCGCTGCTGGAGCGGGCGAAGTTCCTGGCGATCTTCTCGTCGAACCTGGACGAGTTCTTCATGGTCCGGGTGGCCGGCCTGAAGCGCCGTATCCAGTTGGAGGTGGCGACGCGGAGCGTGACGGGCACGTTGCCGTCCGACCTGTACAACGCGATTCTGCGCCGGACGAAAGAGCTTGTCACGGACATGCAGCACGTGTTCCAGGACATCGTCCGCCCGGAGTTGGACGCCGAGGGCATCCACCTGCTGACGTGGGACGACCTGACCGAGGCGGAGAAGGCCGACATGGGCGTCTTCTTCGAGGAGCGCCTGTTCCCGGAGTTGATCCCGCTGATGACCGATCCGGCGCACCCGTTCCCGATCATCTCGGGGCTGTCGCTGAACATCGGCCTGATCATCCGCGACCCGGCGAGCCGTCAGCGGCGGTTCGCACGCGTGAAGGTGCCGACCGTGCTGCCGCGGTTCAAGGATCTCGGCAACGGCCGCTACATTCCGCTGGAGGAGGTCATCACCCACCACGCCGGACGTCTATTCACCGGCATGGAAGTGTTGCACACGGTCGTCTTCCGCGTGACGCGTAATGAAGACATCGAGGTCGAGGAGGACGACGCCGAGAACCTCCTGAAGGCGCTGGAGAACCAACTGGTGGGACGCCGCTCGGGCCGTCCGACGGTCCGGCTGGAGATCGAGGAGGGTGCGGACGAGGCGCTGGTGACGATGCTGACGAAGAACATGCACGTCGCCCCGGACGAGGTGTGCATCGCACGCTCGCCGTTGGATCTGACGGGTCTGTTCCAGCTCGCCGAGATCCGGCGCGAGGACCTGAAATACCCCAATTTCCTGCCGAAGACGCACCCGAACCTGGCCGAGGTGGAGACGGCGAACCCGCAGGACATCTTCGCCGCGATCCAGCGCCGGGACGTGCTGCTGCACCATCCGTACGACTCGTTCGCGACGTCCGTCCAGGAGTTGCTGCGGCAGGCGGCGCACGACCCGAAGGTCCACACGATCAAGATCACGCTGTACCGCACCAGCGGCGATTCCCCGATCATCGACTCGTTGATCCAGGCGGCGCTCGCCGGCAAGACGGTGCTCGCCGTCGTCGAGATCAAGGCCCGTTTCGATGAGGAAGCAAACATCGAGTGGGCGCGGAAGCTGGAGAAGCACGGCGTGCACGTCGTGTACGGCATGGTCGGCCTGAAGACGCACTGCAAGCTCACGCTCGTCGTCCGCGACGAGACGGGCGGCTCGGGCAAGCCGACGATGTACGCGCACATCGGCACCGGCAACTACAACCCGAAGACGGCCCGCCAGTACGAGGACATGGGCCTGCTGACGATGAACCCGATCATCACGGACGACCTGAAACGCCTGTTCAACCACCTGTCCGGCGGTGGGCGCGAGGAGAGCTACCGGCGGCTGACGGTCGCGCCGACGGGCGTCCGTCCGACGATGCTCATGCGCATCGAGCAGGAGATCGCGAACCACCAGGCCGGGCTCCCGGCGCGCATCCGGATCAAGGTGAACTCGATCGTCGACGAGGCGATCATGGACGCGCTGTACCGGGCGTCGCAGGCGGGCGTGCCCGTGCAGATGTGGGTACGGGGCATCTGCGGGCTGCGGCCGGGCGTGCCGGGCCTGTCGGACAACATCACCGTGATCTCGATCCTGGGTCGTTTCCTGGAGCATTCGCGCCTGTACTGGTTCGAGAACGGGGGCCATCCGGTCGTCGGCATCGGCTCGGCCGACCTGATGCACCGCAACCTCGACCGGCGCGTCGAGGTGATCGTCCAGATCACCCGGCCGGAGCACATCGCCGAGATCGACGCGCTGTTCCAATGCGCGTTCGACCCGGGCACCGTCCACTGGGACCTGAACGACCTCACCTGGACACCCCGCACGACCGACGACGAGGGACGCCCCCTCCGCGACATCCAGGAGCACCTGATCGCCCTGGTCAACCAGCGCCGGCGTCCCTCACCCGAATTGTGCCTGACGTCCGTCCCCACGGCGACCGCCCCGCCCCGGTGAGGAATACGGCGGCGCGGCTTGTCGTTGCCCACAGGTGTGCCTAAAATGAAGGTGACATCCTCGTCGGCAACGGCGTCGGCGAGACCGTCGCCAGGAAGCGAGCAGGAGATGCCCAGGACAGCCAAGCGGCCACGGCTGGTGGTCGACGATGTGGCGGCCGGTGGTGGGGCCGTGAGCGGGAACGGCGGCGGCATGCCCTCCGGGTGCACGCTGCCCGCCACGCTGACCGCCACCGAATACGAGCACTGGAAGGTGCTGATGGAGCGCCCGTACCAGGAGGCCGACGACAAGGATCCGCTGTTCGGCAGCCGCTTCCGCGTCATGGTGCTCTCCTGACGTGAGCGGCATCCTCGTCCCCCGGTTCGAACCCTCCGATGAAGCCTGGTGGAATGCTGCCGTGGACCCGGGCATCGTGCAGCCCCTGCCGTCTTGGCGTGAGCTGCGACGCCTCGGCCGGCTGATGGAGGCGCTGCTCGGCTCCCGGGACGACGGGCGCGGCCACATCGAGACATCCGTCGACACGGCGTCGTTCCCGGCGGTGGCCCGGCGCGTGGAGACGCTGTCGGTGCTGTCCGAGCAGGGCGAGCGGCGCGAACTGTCGCTGGACCTGTGGAGCGGCTTCCTGCGGGGCATCCGCGACGACTTCCAGGGCGAGTTCCCCAGGGCGACGCGCGAGGAGGAGTTGCGCGGGGATCCGTGGGAGGACGATCCGGCGTGGCTTCGTCCATCCGGTGGGGACGAGCCGGGCGGACGCTGGCGCACAGACGACCTCGGCGAGTGGGTACCGGTGCCGTTCGGGATCTTCTCCAAGGGCATCCTGCGGGATTTCAGCGCGAAGGACGACGCGCAGGCGCTGCCGCTGCTGGGCAAGACGTTGAGTTTCGCCGCCGGCCTGGCGTGGGTGTTGGTCACCGTGCCGCGGGGCAAGCTCAAGGCGATGGTCGTCGAGGGTGTGTTCGGACGCGTCGTCGCGATCGTCCAGCGGATCGTGGAGCGCGTGGTGCCGGGCGGGGAGTTCGAGCGGATCGGGTCGGACGAGTACCTCGTGAAGGAACTGTGGAACCTGGACCGGCTGCGCCTGGACGCGTCCGACCCCTCGTGGGTGCGTGCGCAAGCATTCCTGCGGGCCGAGCTGCTGTACTCCGACCCGGACGAGGCGGGCAACCGGCACCTGACGACGTTCTTCGCCCGGCTGAAGCTGTTGACGTCCAACTATTTTCCGTTGCTGCTGGTCGTTCCGCCGGCGTCCGGGACGCCGCGGTTCATCGTGAAGCTCGGCTGGACGTACGGACGTTCCGCCGAGGAGTGGCTGGCCGCGCACAGCTTCCGGCAGCGCTGGAAGGATCCGGGGCTGCATCCGGAGGCGTTCTTCGACGAGGCGGGCCGGTTGCGTGCGCAGTCGCCGGGGCGGGTCGTGTGGGGCGGCATCCGGGGGCACCTGCTGCCGTACGGACCCTGGCCGTACGACATGGCCCTGTTCGGCCCGCTGGAGGGGCACTCGGAGCACCTGAACGTGGAGATGCCGCCGGGTGTCGAGCTGGCGAGCACGTGCTACGAGCGGGATTGGTTGGTCACGGCGCAGGCCGGCCTGCCGCTGCTGGCGTTCGATCCGGCGGCCAAGGAGGCGTGCGCAGACCGGAAACGGCACCGCCGGTGCCTGCCTGTCCAGCAGGTGCTCAAGCCGTGGTTCAGCGACGACAACCTCGTCCAGATCCGAGAACACAGCCATGTCAAGGCCGGACGGCACGTCTTGTCGATCCGCCGCCGGGCCGGGATGCCGCGCGGCTGGATCCAGCTGCGCATGGCGATCGTGCCGTCCCTCGATGCGGTGTTCACGCCGGCGGCGATCGGGCTGGGCGTGCTGCTCGCCGTCACGGCGGCGACCATGGTCGCGTTTGTGACGAAGCAGGGCCGGGTGCCGGACGTGCTGTCCGGGGGGATCCAGGCGTCCCTGCCGTACGTCGTCGCGCTGATCACCGGTTCGGCGTCGGTCCTGGTGAGCCGCAGTCCGGAGGCGTTGCAGTCTCTGATGTTGCGTCCGCTGCTGCTGCGGGTGCAGTGGGCGCTGATCGGGGTTGCGGCCGCGTTCATCGCCTGGCTGGTCGTCGGGTCCTGGGTGGCGGCACGCTGGCCGTCCCCCATCGTGCCCGGCGCACCGTGGGAGACGACGTCCCGCGTCGAGTTCGTGGTGCTGCTCATGTGCCTGGGGTACGCGGCGTACGCGTTCGCCTACCTTGTCGGCGCCCGGCTGATCCTGTGGCGGGCCCGCTGGGGGATGGACGACTGGGTCGGTCACACCGAGCGGCTGCTCACCATCCCGACCGCGCCGGCGATGCTCGCCTTTCGCCGTCCCTCGTGACCAGCCGCGCTGCCGCCGGGGTGATCTGCCGTCAATCGAAGTGGCACAAGGGGCGATGCTTCAGGACGACGCGGGGTCGGCCGTCCGGACCCGCCACCAGTCCGTGGTGAGGCAGATGAGCGTGTTGAGGATCGCGAAGAGGACGAGCGTGGCGACGGCGGCGACGGCGAGATGCCATCCCGAGTTCCAGGTCGTGGAGCGGGCGAAGGGGAACTCGACGGCGCACACCAGGACGAACGCGACGGCATCCGACCATGGCGTCCTCCGGCCCCGGCGGGGGCCGAGCCACTCGAAGGCGCCATGTCGGGGACGCGGTGTGTCCTCGTTCGGGTGAGTCTTCTTGTTTTCAACCATGCGCTGACCGTACCCGGGTCCGCAAAGGCCGAACCGTTGGCCTTCAGGACGGCGGCACCCACCGACTGCCGGCCTGCCACATCGACGTGGGGGTCGATTCGCATTACGCTGGAGCGGTCAGGACGGGGGTCAGCGATGGGGCCGGGACGATGGGGCGTGGCGGCGGTGGCGCTGCTGGGCCTCGTGGGGTGCGCGAACGTGTCACCCGCGTCCCCGCCGGCGCAATCGACGACGGTCCTCTACCAGGCTGACTACCCGTTCTACGAGTCGGCCGCCGCACTGGCGGCCCGGACGGACGTGATCGTCACCGGTACCGTGACCGCGTCCCGCGCCGAGATGATCGACATCGTGGCGCACGACGTCCCAAGCGACGACCCGATGCTGAACCCGGCAGGCACCCCGGCGCCGCCGTCCTTCATGGCCTACACGCTCCACGACGTGCGGGTCGCCGCCGTCGGCCGGGGGGATGTGGCGGTGGGTGAGACGATCACCGTCGGCGAGCCGGGCGGCGTGGTCGACGGGGTGCCGTACCTCACATCCGAAGGCATCCAACTGGTCGACGGCAGGACGTACACGCTGTTCCTCGCGCGGTTCGGCGACCACGGCTACCAGCTGGTCAACCCGGCGCAGGGCGT
>WQUE01000087.1 GCA_009785885.1 Actinomycetes bacterium | reverse complement strand
TCGTGATCGCCGTCGGCGCGGGCGGGGTCCCGTGGATCGGACTCGGCCTCGCGTTCTCGTTCGGGTTGTACTCGCTGGCGAAGAACCGCGTCGGGCACGCCGCGCCGCCCCTGGCGGGCCTCGGCATCGAGGCGGCCGCCCTCACCGTGCCCTCGCTCGCCTTCCTTGTGTGGCTGGCTCTCAGGGGACAGGGCACCTTCGGGACGGTCGGCCCCGGCTACACGCTGCTGCTCGTCTCCACCGGCGTCGTCACGGCGGTGCCGTTGCTGTTTTTCGCCGCCGGGGCCGCCCGGCTGTCCCTCACCTCGCTCGGGCTCGTGCAGTACCTCACGCCGACGCTCCAGTTCGCCCTCGGCGTGCTCGTGTTCGGCGAACACATGCCGGTGGTGCGCTGGATCGGCTTCTTCCTCGTGTGGGCGGCGCTGATCGTCCTGACGTGGGATCTCATCCGCCAGCGCCGGCGGGGCTAGCCCCGCGCGGCTTCGGCGAGCAGGTCGCGGGCATGCCCGAGGGCCGCCGCCGAGCCCGTCAGGCCGCCCATCATGCGGGCCACCTCGGCGACACGGTCGTCGCCACGTGCCTCGGCGAGGCTGGCCGTCGTGACGACGCCGTCGTCGGACTTGGCGACGACGTAGTGCCGGTCGGCGAACGCCGCCACCTGCGCCAGGTGGGTCACGACGATCACCTGGGAGCGCCGGGCCAGCCGGGCCAGACGCCGCCCGATCTCCAGCCCGACCGCGCCGCCGACGCCGGCGTCGATCTCGTCGAACACGAATGTGTGGCCCGGATCGACGTCGGCCAGCACCACCTCCAGCGCGAGACGCACCCGGGACAGTTCGCCGCCGGACGCCGCCTTCGCCAGCGGCACCAGCGGGCTGCCCGCGTTGGCCGCGAACAGGATCGAGACGGCCTCCCGCCCGTGCGGGCCGAGCCCCTCCAGGGGTGTCAGCTCGAACCGCAGTTGCGCGTGCGGCAGGGCCAGGGCCTCCAGTTCGGCAGCGACGGCCGCCTCCAGGTCGCGCGCCGCCGCCTGACGCCGAGCGGTGATCCGCCCGGCCAGATCCCCCAGCTGCCCGGTCAGTGCCTCGCGGCGCGCCCGCAGCGTCACGATGCGCTCGTCGCCGCCCTCCAGCGCGGCCAGGCGCTCGGCGGCCGTGGCCGCCCACGCGATCACCTCGTCGAGCGTCGCCCCGTACTTGCGCGTCAGCCCCTGCAGGTCGGCCCGCCGCGCGGCGATCGCCTCCAGCCGGACGGGGTCGGCCTCCAGCGATGCCAGGTAGCCCGCCACGGCCAGCGCGAGGTCGTCGAGGCCCGCCGACACCTCCCCGGCGGAGCGGGCCAGGCCGGACGCGGCCGGGTCATGGGCGGCTGCCCGCTCCAGCGCCTTGCGCGCCTGACCCACGAGGCCGGCAGCCCCGGGGTCGTCCCAGTCGCCCTCCGGTGAGCCCGACAGGGCCCTGGCGGCCCGCTCGGCGGACAGACGCAGGTCGTCGATCGCCTGCAGCCGCATGGCCTCGACGGCCAGCGCCTCGTCCTCGCCCGCGACCGGCCCGACGGCCCCGATCTCGTTCAGGCCGAACGTCAGCATGTCCGTTTCGCGCGCCCGCTCGCGGGCCGTCGCCGTCAACGCGGCCAGTTCCGCCTCGACGCTCCGACGCTCCGCGTACGCGGCGCGGTACACGTCCAGGGCATCCGCGGCGCCGGGACCTCCCGCCCGGTCCAGCACGGCCCGCTGCGCCTCCGCGCTGCCCAGGCGTACCTGCTCCATCTGGCCGTGGATCGTGGCGAGGTCGCCGACGACACCGGCGAGGGAGGCCACGGGGACGCCCACCCCGCCGACGAGCGCCCGGGAGCGCCCCGACGCCTGGACCTGACGGGTGATCAGCACCTCGTCGCCGTCCAGGTCGGCACCCAACTCTTCGAGGCGTGCCCACACCGCGTCCAGGCCCGTGAACGTGCCCTCGACGAGAAGCCGCGGCATACCCGTCCGGACGAGCGCCGAATCGGCCCGGGCGCCCAACAGCAACCCGAGGCCCGTGACGATCATCGTCTTGCCCGCGCCGGTCTCGCCGGTGACGACGGTCATGCCGGGCGCGGGCTCCAGTTCGGCCTCGGCGATCACCCCGAGCCCGGCGATGCGCAGGCCGGTGAGCATGTCAGTGCGTCCGGAACCCGTTGACCGGCAGCTGGAACTTCTTCACGAGTCGCGTCGTGAACGGCTGCTCGGACAGCCGCGCCAAGCGCAGATCGTCGCCATTGCGCGTGATCGTGGCGACGCATCCGCGCGACATGTCGACGGAACGCCGCCCGTCGCACCACACGACCGACAGGATCGACGGATCGCTCGTCAACTCGACCTCGATCCGGCTCGCCGGGCTCAGCACCAGCGGCCGGGCGAACAGGGCGTGTGCCAGCAGCGGCACCATCTCGATCGCCTCGACGTCCGGCCACACGACCGGCCCCCCGGCCGACAGGGCGTAGGCGGTCGACCCGGACGGCGTGGCCACGAGCAGGCCGTCGCACGCCCAGTGCGACAGCGGACGCCCGTCGACGGCAACCATCAGGTCGACCATCATCTCCCGGGCCGTCTTTTCGATCGACAACTCATTGACCGCGAATGAACTCCACAGGGGCGCGCCGGTGGCGTCGGCGACATCGACCCGGAGCGTCAGGCGCCGTTCGACCCGGTAGTCGCCCGCGGCCACCTGGCGCACCAGCACCGGCATCTCGGACGACTCCAACTCCGCCAGGAAGCCGACGTGCCCCAGGTTCACCCCGAGCAACGGCACCGCCGCGGGCAGCGCCCATTCGGCGGCCGACAGGATCGAGCCGTCGCCCCCGAACACGACCAGGAGTTCGACGGCACCCGGTGCCGGGTCGCCGAGCGCCTCGACCGGCACGCCCGGGACACGGTCACGCATCTCGGCCAGGCGCTGCGGCGCGAACCGGCACGTGACGCCGTAATCGTGGCAGCCCGTCGCGAACTCGGCCGCGGCGTCGGCGGCTTCCGGGCGGGTCGGGTGCAGCCACACGCCCACACGGCGTCCGGCGGAGTCTCGCGTCATCGGCACGGCTCCATGCTAGTGGCCGGAGGCCCCGCCCGACGCACTCACGAGCGGCACCGCAGCGCCAGGAACCACTCGACGTTGCCCGCCGGGCCCGGCAGCCGGCTGGGACCGCGCCAGGCTTCGCACCAGCCGAGCGTCCCGGCCGTCGCCGCGACGCCGTCGACCGCCTCGCGGCGCAGCGCCTCTGAGCGTACGACGCCCCCGGCGCCGAGCCGCTCCCGTCCGACCTCGAACTGCGGCTTGACGAGCAGCAACGCCGTGGCGTCCGCCGACAGGACCGCCAGAAGCGGCGCCAGGACACGCCGCAGCGAGATGAAGGACAAGTCGGCGACGGCCAGGCCGGCCGGCGTGCCGCCGACATCGTCCAGGGTCAGGTCGCGCACGTGCCGCCCCTCCCGGACCTCGACCCGCGGGTCGCACCGCAGCTCGTCGGCGAGCTGGCCGTGTCCCACATCCACCGCGTAGACGCGCCGGGCGCCCCTCGCCAGCAGCACCTGCGTGAAGCCGCCCGTCGACGCGCCCGCATCGAGCACGCGCTCGGGCACAGCCACACCCGAGTCGTCCAACGCTCCAAGAAGTTTGTGCGCACCGCGCGACACCCAAGGATCGGCGGTGACCTCCAGCGGCATGTCCGCCCCGGCCGGTTGGGACGCCCGTCGGGCCGGGCGCCCGTCCACGCGCACCTGGCCGGTGGCGATGAGTTCGGCCGCCTGGCCGCGGGAGCGGGCCAGTCCGCGACGCACCAGTTCGACGTCCAGACGTGCCCGCCCGGCCACGCTCACGACCCGGGCGCGTCGTCGGTCACGTCGGCGTCCAGCGCGATGGACAACGCCTCCTGGGCGGCCCGCAGCCGGGCGTACTGTTCGGAGAGCGGCAACTCCGAGAGGCCCGCCGTCTCGGCGAGCACGGCATCGATCATCGGATCGCCGGTCACGGGCACCTCAGCGTCTGCCATGCGACCAAGGATACCGGGCGCCTACGGCACGAGCGTCAGCTGCGCCAGGGCCGCCTCGGCGTCGATCACGGCGCGCCGGTCGGCCCAGTGCCAGCACAGGCTGGCCAGCGCCCACAGCGCGTCCAGTTGCTCGCGCCAGGTCGTCAACGGTCCCTCCACTTGGGCGACGAGGTCGAACGCGGCGCGGGCCCGGGCCTGACCGCACGTCCACGTGCTGCCGGTGGCGTCCGCAGACGTGGCACGGCGCGGGGGTTGCACGAGCCCGCGGACGTCCCAGCCGAGGAATGTCGGCCGCTGTCCCAGCGGGGCCGCGACCAGGTCCGCCTTGCCGTGTGCGCCGGTGAGAACGAGCATCGAGTCGATGCCGGCCCGGACGGCGCCCGTCACATCCGTGTCGATCCGGTCGCCGACGAGGATCGGCCGGCGCGATCCCAGCTGGGTCTTCATGTCGTCGAGCAGCGGGGTGCAGGGCTTGCCCGCGATCACCGGCTCCCGCTCGGGGAAACACGCCTTCAGGATCGCCACCTGGGAGCCCGCACCCGGGACGTCCCCGCGCTCGGTCGGACGGGTCGGGTCCGCGTTCGTCGCGTACCACGCGGCCCCGTCCGCAAGGGCCAAGCACGCCTCGTCGACGAGCGACCACGGCAGCTCGGGGTGATACCCCTGCACCACCGCCTCGGGGCGCAGGTCGTGCCGGATCACGAGCCGGAAGCCGGCCCGCCGCATCTCGTCGCATAGCGCCGGCGGGCCCGCCACGAGGATGGACGCGCCGCGAGGCAGTTGCCGGCGCATCAGCCGCGCCAGGGCTTGGGAACTGACCGCAACGTCGGACGGCGCGCACGGGATACCAAGGTGGTCCAGCTGGCGGGCGACATCCGCCGGCGTGCGGGCGGCGTTGTTCGTCACGAACCCGATGCCCAAGCCGCGATCGCGCAGCGCCGCCACGGCCTCGGCCGCGCCCGGCACGGCCTCCGGGCCGCGATAGATGACGCCGTCAAGGTCGAACATCGCCGCGTCGTAGGCGTCGATCAGCCACTTGTCCATCGGGTTCACCGTCCTTTCATGCCTTCGACCCGTCGTCCTCCCCGTCTTCCCCGGCGAGATCGTCCTCGTCCACCACCAGCTGCACGCCCTCGACGTGCTCCAGGTGATCCTCAGCCTCCGCGTCCCCGTCGTCGTCCTCGTCCACCACCAGCTGCACGCCGTCCAGGCGCTCCAGGCGATCCTCAGCCTCCGAGTCCCCCTCGTCGTCCTCGTCCACCACCAGCTGCACGCCGTCCAGGCGCTCCAGGCGATCCTCAGCCTCCGAGTCCCCCTCGTCGTCCTCGTCCACCACCAGCTCCACGCCGTCCAGGCGCTCCAGGCGATCCTCAGCCTCCGAGTCGCCCTCGTCGTCAAGGGCGGCCGCCGCCGCATACCAGTCGCGCGCCTGCGCCAGGTCCCCCGCCTGCTCGAGCAGGTCGGCGTAGGCGAAACGCAACCGCGCTTGCCCCGCCCGATGCCCCACGCGCGCGCCGATGGCCTCACGCAGGACGCGCATGGCCTCGTCACGCTGCCCCAGATCGGCCCGGGCACCAGCTGTCTCCAGCAGCACCTCGACGTATTGCGTGCCCGACACGTCCTCGCGCGTGACGCCGCGCACGAGACGCAGCGCCGCCTCCGGACGTCCTAGCGCCCGCTCGCAGTTCGCCATGACCGGCACGTAGTCGGCCGACCCGGTCAGGCGGTTGAGGAGGCGATACTCGGCAAGTGCGGTCGTGTAGTCCCCCGCCGCGTACGCCGTCTCCGCGACCGCTTCCCGCACCGATGGCAGTCGCGACGCCCGCCGCCGGGCCGCCAGCGCATGCGCGAGCGCGAGCGCCGCATCCTCGTCGATCAGCCGGCCCGCCATCGCCAGGTGCCCGCCGACGATGGAGGCCCCGGTCTGAGACAGACCCCGTAGCTCCGCCCGCACCCCGCGCGGCAGAGCCGACATGTCCACGTCGTCCGGCACGAACGGATCCTCCGGGTGGCCCCCCCCAGGCTCGGTGCGCGACCCCGGCCGTGGACTCCACTCCGGGCGCTCCCGCCGTTCCGCCGCCCGACCCGCGAACCCGCCAGACCGCTCAAACCCGCCACGACGCTCAAACCCGCCAGACCGCGAATCCGGACGATCCGAGCCCTCACGCCTCACACTCTCACGCCCAGCACCAGCCTCACGC
>WQUE01000086.1 GCA_009785885.1 Actinomycetes bacterium | reverse complement strand
CGGGGTCGCGGCGCGCGCCGTCGAGACGGGACGCATCCGAAGCGGCGACGGACTCGAGATAGGCCCGCGGGACACCGAGCACGTCCGCGGCGGGACGTGCCAGGCTTCCCGGCCACCCGCCGACGAGAATGGCCTCGATCATCGCGGCCTCCGTCATCGATCCGCGTGCGACCCTGGGAGGCTGCCCGTCGAGCAGCTCACCAAGAGACACCGATCCGTCCGAGAGTCCAGATTCCCACAGCGACATCGGCCACATGCGGACGCGGGCGATGCGGCCGGTGCCGGAGTGCGAGGTTGCCGTGTCGCGAGGCGTGGCCGACCCCGTGAGGAGGTAGTGCCCCGCGGCCCCGCCTGAGGCGTCGACGGAAGAGCGTACGGCGTCCCACAGGCCGGGTGCGTCCTGCCACTCGTCGAGGAGCAGCGGCTTGTCGCCGTTCAGCAGGCTGGCCGGGTCGCTGTGCGCGATCCGCCGGGTGAGGTAGTTGTCCGCGGGGTCGGCGACCCAGACGACCGAGCGGGCGTGCCGCAGGCCGGTCCACGTCTTGCCGCACCACTTGGGCCCCTCGATGAGTACTGCGCCCATGGTGCGCAGGAGAGCGTCGATGGCCACATCGACGACACGCGGCCGATAGGTGCCTGGGGTGTCCATTCGCGATCATCTCCTGGCTCATGGAGCGCTGAGGGGCGCAACGTGAGAAGTGTAGTTCTCGTAAAGCGAGAAGTCGAGTTCTCGTAAAGCGAGAAGTGGTCGCTGGCGGTGGACCTCCAGGGGGAAGGCGCCCATGATGCTCGGCGACGGATGCATACGATGGAGCCATGGCTGAGATCCGCAAGCACAACCCCGGTCCGACGTCCGACATCGGCGAGCAGGTTCGCGCCCTGCTGGGGGAGACGATCCGGCCGGTGGAGCCGGGTTCGCACGGCGCGGCGAAAGCGGCGTCACCCAAGGACGACCCGCTGTACGATCCGTTCGACTCCGGTGATGCCGCCGGGGATCCCGAGGCGGGCATCCGGCTGGACTTCTTTGTCTCGGCCGATCCGTTGATCGGCACGGTGCCGGCCGACTTCATCGCCTGGACGGCGGACGACGCCGCTCCGGACGACAAAGAAGTGAGTTAGGCCGCATACTCGCGGCTTAACTCACTTCCTTACGGGTGTCGGCCGAGTCAGGGCTGGGGACGGGCGTCGGCGTCCCCGGTTTCGCGCACGCCGGACCGGTTGCGGTGGGCGAGGTAGAAGTCGACGGCTTTGTCCAAGCCGATTTCCGACGTGCCCCGCTCGGGCAGGACCAGCCAGAGGATCGCGTAGACCAGCGCGGCGATGCCGCTGGTGAGCGGGACGAGCACGACCCAGATGACGCGGACGATAGTCGGGTCGAGGTTGAAGTACTCGGCGGCGCCACCGCACACGCCGGCCAGCATCTTGTTCGTGTCGCTGCGCTCCAGCTTCTTCATGGCCATGTCGCTGCCCACCTTTCGTGCCAGGGCCGCGTTCGCGGTGCGGCGCTTCGTTCAGTATAGACCTTCGCGGGCGCCCTTGAGTGTTAGGGGCTCAACCTTGCGCGAGCCGGCGCGGTGCGGGCGGCGATCATCGCCCCGGCGAACTGGATCGGCGGGATGATCAGCAGCACCAGCATGGGCACCCGCCAACCGCCGGCGTGCACGGCCAGCGTGCCCATGAGCCACGGACCGGCGGCCGCGAGCAGGTAGCCGACCGACTGGACGAAGCCGCTCACCGCGCTCGCCTCGCCCGGGGTGCGGGCGCGCAGGGTGATGAGCGTGATCGTGTACGGGAAGAAGCAGTCGCCGACGCGCGTCAGCACGATCCACCCCAGCGTGGCGTGGGCCGGGGCGAGCGCCAGGCCGAGCAGGCCCGTGACGTAGCCCACGAGGAAGATCGGCGGCAGCAGCCACAGGCGTTTCATCCGTGCGACGAGGACGGGCACGAGCAGGGACCCGGGCAGGGAGGCGAGCGACATCAACGCGAGATACCAGGAGGCACGGTCCACGCCGAAGCCGGCCGTCCGCAGGATCTCGGGCAGCCAGCCGAACATCGTGTACGCGATCAGCGAGTTGCCCGCGAAGACGAGCATGAGCGACCACGCCAGCGGGTTGCGCCACAGGGGGACGTCGAGGCGCACGGCCTGGTCGGGACGCCGGTTCGGTTGCAGCCGGGCACGTACGGCGTCCCACCGCAGGCCCCTCCGGTCGGGGTGGAACACGATCCACAGCCACGGTATCGCCGCGACCGCCGTGAGCAGCGCCCAGACGCCGAGCGCGGGACGCCAGCCGGCCGCCTCGGCCAGCCGCGCGACGACGAGCGGCGGAAGCGCCGTCGACAGCGTGACGCACCCCGTGTAGACCGCCGTGACCAGGCCGATCCGGTCCGGGAAGTGCTTCTTGACGACCGCCGGGCACAAGATGTTGCCCAGCCCGGCGCCGGCCATGATGGGAATCGTCCAGGCCAGGAACGCCACCGTCGTGCCGCATGTCGCCCGGAGGAGTTCCCCGGTGGCGCTGATCGCCATCGCGGCGACGAGCATGGACTCCAGGCCGTAGCGGCGTCCCAGACGGTCCGCCACCAGGCCGGTCGCCGCGAAGATCAGCGGCGGGGCGGCGGCCAGCAGCCCCTCCGTGCGCGGCGTCAGCGGAATGTCCAAGCGGATGATGTCGCTGATCGGCGACACGGCCGCGACCCCGATCCGCAGGTTCAAGGCGACCAGGGCGATGCCGAGCAACGCGACCAGCCGGGGCGTCCACGGGCCGGGCCCAGTGGGCGAGTCGGCGTAGGTGCGCTGCGTCATGAAGGCGAACCGGACCGCCCGGGCGACGTGTCGGCGTTGCGTCCGGCGTCTTCCACGTCCGGCTCGTCCGCGTCGGTGGTGACAACGCCCGTCCGGCGAACCTCGTCGGCGCTGGCAGCCAGGTTGAACTTCGCGCGGAGCCGAGTCGACTTCATGAGCGCGACGGCGACGATCGTGAGCACCGAGACGAACGTGGCGATGAGGAACAGGTGCCCGATGGAGTTCCCGATCGAGGACGCCAGCAGATGCTGGAACGCATCGGACGTGAAGCCGTGGATGTCGAGACTCGTACCACCGGACGCCTGGAGCTTCGCCACGTCCGCGTAGAGCTTGCCCGTCTGGGGGCATTGCGCCACGATGTCGGCGAATTGCGCCGGCGTCGGGTTGGGGGTGGCGCAGAGCGCGGCCACCGCCGGGTTGTTCGCGATGTCGGCCTTCACGGCCGTGCTGAACAGGTCCGGGACGCCGCTGGTCATCGCCGAGGTCAGGCGGTTCTCGAACACGAGGCCGAGCGACTGGATGCCGATCGCGCCGCCGAGGGAGCGGAAGAACGTGACCATGCCGGTGGACGCGCCGACATCCCGGACGGACACCGAGTTCTGGACGGCGAGCACGAGGTTCTGCATCGTCATGCCGACGCCGAGCCCGGCGAGCACCATGATCGCCCCGATGCGCACGTAGCTGGTGTTGTCGGAGATCGTGCTGGCGCCGGCCAGCCCGAGCGTCAGGATGATCGCGCCCGCGACGACGAACGGTTTCCACACGCCGAGCCGGCTGACGAGCCGTCCGACGACCAGCGACGACACGAGCACGCCGGCCATCATGGGGACGGTCATGAGGCCCGCTTTGGTGGGCGTCATGCCGCGGCCGAGCTGGAAGTACTGCGACAGGAACACGGACGCCCCGAACATCGCCAGGCCGACGGCGATGCTGGCGATGATCGCCAGCGCCGTGACGCGCATCTTGATGATGGGCATGGGGATGATCGGGTCGTGGGCGTGCTGTTCGACGATGACGAACGCGATCGTGGTGGCGAGCGTGAACCCGAGCAGCGCGAACGTCTGCCAGCTCACGTACGCGTAGTTCTTCGTGACGAAGCTGATCCAGATCAGCAGCGAACACGCGGCGGCCGTCACGAGGGCGGCCCCGATCCAGTCGACGCGCGCGCCTTCGCGGCGGATCAGCGGCACGCGCAGCCGCCACTCCAGGACGACGATGGCCCCGATCGCGAACGGCACGGCCGACCAGAAGCACCAGCGCCAGCCGAGCCAGGACGCGTCGACGATGAACCCGCCGATCAGCGGGCCGGCGACGGTCGCCATCGCCATCACACCGCCCGTGTACGCCATGTAGCGGCCCCGGTTTCGCGGCGGGATGATCGATCCGATGATCGCGCTCGACAGGGCCATCATCGCGCCGAGCCCCACACCTTGAACGGCGCGCGAGCCGATGAGGAACGCCGGGTTGAACGCGGCACCCGACAGGATCGAGCCGATCGTGAAGATCGCCAACCCCGCCATGATGAGCTTCTTCTTGTCGAACAGATCGGCGAGCTTGCCCCAGATCGGCGTCGAGGACGTGCTCGCCAGCAGCGTGGACGTGACGATCCACATGTACTGCTGCTCGTTCGCACCGAGCCGGGCCGTGATGGTCGGCAGGGCGACGCCGGTGATCGTGCCGGCGACGTTTGTGACGAACAGGGCGACGAGGATGCCGGACAGGATCTGCAGGATCTCGTGGTGGGTGAACTCGGGGAACTCATCCGGGGCGAGCGGCTTCGTGTGGGAGCCGTGCCCCTTGCCGGCGTCCGGAACGAGGGGAGTCGTGGTGCTGGTTGCGGTCATACCTATCGTCTTCTTATCGGGTCGTGGTGGTCGGGGTGAGGGTCGGGGTCGTGCCGGAGGGAACCGGCGGTTTCTTGCCGCGGGCGGCCCGGAGCGCCTCGCCGATGCGGGCGAGGACTTCGGCCGCACTGCGGCGTTGGGCCTGGTCGAAGTCGTGTAGCACGGCTTCCAGCCAGGTGACGCGTTTGGCGCGGTTGCGGTCGAGCAGGGCTGCGCCAGCTGGGGTGAGCCAGAACTGGGACGCCCGGCCGTCGCCGGGGTCGCGCGTGCGGTCCGCAAGCCCGCGTTCGACGAGCAGGTTCACGTGGCGCGACGCGACCGACAGGTCGCAGCCGAGCGCGTCGGCAAGTTCGGTGAGCCGGGCGCCGCCGCGGTGGAACAGCCTTCCGAGCACGATCATCTGCGCCGGGTTCACGACGTCGGCCTCGTCGAGGGGGAACGTCCGCAGTACCCGGGCCAGCTGGCTCAGCGCCTCGATCAGGTCGGTGGTGGGATCCGCGTCCCCGGCGACGCGCCCGTCCGGCGCGGTCATTGTTGCTTGCACGGCGGCAATTGTACGTCGGTTGCTTGTCGCATGCAAGCATTTTCCCGGGAAAGTCGGACCATCTTTTCGCTCACGGCTGCATCGGGCGGAACCCAGCGGGGGACGGCCGGGGTGTCCCCCGCGTGTCTGGGGTGGGACGTAGGCTTGGCGGACGATGAATGCCCACGATGACGCGTCGCTGCCCACACGTCCGGACGCTTTCTCGCCGGAGGATCCGTCCCGGCTGACCGGTGCGGCCCGGGCGCGCGCGATCGTGCGCGCGGGCGGGGGAGTGCGGACGGGCGCCGCTCCAGCCGGCGTGTCCGACGTCGCGCGGACGGCGGACCTGAGGGCCGGGTCCGGTGGTGCCCGCCGGAGTGCGTCCGGGCAGGACACGAGGCTGAGGCGGCCCACGCTGTCCGAGGCGGACGGGCCGGTGGACGACGAGCGCCGCCACGAGGCCGCACTCGACCTTCTGGAGGGCCTGAACCCGCCGCAGCGGGATGCCGTGGTCCATGAGGGCACGCCGCTGCTGGTCGTGGCCGGGGCCGGCTCGGGCAAGACGCGGGTGTTGACGCGGCGCATCGCCTGGCTGATCAGCCAGCGCGGCGTGCATCCGGGGGAGATCCTGGCGATCACGTTCACGAACAAGGCCGCCGCCGAGATGCGGGCCCGCGTCGACGACCTGCTGGCGACGCTGCCGGCGAGTGGGCAGCCCGCCTCCCGGTGGTCGCCGCGGGCCATGTGGGTGTCGACGTTCCACTCGGCGTGCGTCCGGCTGCTGCGGGCCGACGCCGACAAGCTCGGCCTGCCCCGCGGCTTCTCGATCTACGACGACACCGACTCCCGCCGGCTGTTGACGCTGGTGGGCAAGGACCAGGGCCTCGACCCGAAGAAGTACCCGGTGCGCGGCGTCCAGACCTGGATCAGCAACGCGAAGAACGCCCTGCTGATGCCGTCCTCCGCCGCCGCGAAGGCCGAGCGGGGTGCCGAGGAGCTGTACGCCCAGGTGTACGCCGACTACCAGCGCCGCCTGGTCGCCGCCGGCGCGCTG
>WQUE01000085.1 GCA_009785885.1 Actinomycetes bacterium | reverse complement strand
GCGGCCACGACCCGACGCTGTCGCCCGTCGAGCATCCCGCCCGCCGCCACCGTCGGGTCGTGGCCGCCCTGCGCGCCCGGGCAGGCTCCCCGCCCGCCGCGGCCGGGCCAGGTCTGCCGCCGCGCGTCGGCGTCCTCGCGCTCACCCCCCTGGCGGCCGACGACGAGGAGTTTCTCGAAGCCCTCGCCGGAGTGGTGCCGACCTCGGTGTACCGGTATGCGCCGCTCGTGAAAACCGAACACCCCGACGGGTTCGCGGCGCGCTACGCTCCGCTCGCGCAGGCAGCACCCCGCGGGCGGCGTCTGGCCTTTGGGCCCGGTGACGAGCCGCCGAGCCTGCTCGCCCAGGTGCAGGACGATATCCGCCACCAGCGGCACGCCGCACCGGGCGTCGCCCGTCACGCCGATGGTTCCCTTCAGATCCACGCCTGCCACGGACCCGACCGGCAGGTCGAGGTGCTGCGCGATCTGGTGTGCGGCCTGCTCGCGGACGACCCCAGCCTGGAGCCGCGCGACATCCTCGTGCTGTGCACCGACCTGGAGACGTTCGCCCCGCTGATCGAGGCCGCGTTCTCCCCGCACGACGATCCCCTGTCCGGCGGGCATCCCGGCCGACGACTGCGGGCCCGCGTCGCCGCCAACACGCTCCGGCTCGCCGACCCGGTCCTCGATCGCCTCGCGTGGGTGCTCCGCCTGCCGCAGGGGCGGGCCAGCGCCCAGGATCTGCTGGAACTGTGCCAGACACCGTGGGTCGCGGCCACGTTTGGCTTCGGCCCCGACGATCTGGCGCGGCTGCCCGACCTGATCGGGACGGCGGGCATCGTCTGGGGCCTGGACGCCGCCCACCGCGGCGACGCCGGACTGCCCGACATCCGGGAAGGCACGTGGCTGCACGGCGTCCAGCGTCTTCACGCCGGTCTGGCGCTCCCGGCCACGCCTGGCGACCCGCTGGGGGGCCTCACCCCGGCCCAGGATCTTGACAATGCCGATCTTGAGGTGATCGGCGCCTTGTCCGAACTCGTGTCCCGGGTACGCCTGTGCCGTCACGACTGTGCCACGCCCGCCACAGCCACCCAGTGGGCCGACCGCCTGTCCCGATGCCTCGCGCTGCTGTTCACCCCCCCGTCCGACGACGCCTCCGCGCTGGACCACGCCCGCTTCGTGCTGTCCGGCCTGACCGGGGCGGGTGCCGGGGACGGTCTGCTGTCGCTCGATGATCTCCTCGTCTGGCTGCCGCGTTGGTCGTCCGCACCGCGCGGACGCCCCGCCTACGACGACGGTTCGCTGCTGTTCACCCGCCTCGGCGACCTTGCGGCCGTGAGCTTCCGCGTCGTCTGCGTGCTGGCACTCGACGACGACCGCTTCCCCCCGCGCCGGACGGTGCTCGGCGACGACCTCAGCGCCTCGCTCCCGTCCCATGATCGCTCGCGTCTTCTCGACGATCCCCGCGCGCTGGGCCGCACGCACCTTTGCGAGGCGCTCCTGGCCGCACGTGATCGCTTCATCGTCGTCACGCAGGGTGCCAGCCCGCTGACCAACGAGCCCTTGGCCCCTTCCGTGCCGGTCCTCGACCTGTTGGAGGCCTGCGCAGTCGACGGGGAGGGCGGGGCGTGGCATCCGTCGCGTGACGACGCGCTCGCGGACGCCATCGTGCGATACCATCCGGCCCAGCCGTACGCCCCCGACGACTTCACGCCGGTCGGCCACGGGCCCACGTTCAGCTTCGACGCCGAGGCCTGCGCCGGGGCGCAGCGTGCCCAGCTTCCTCCCGAGGCGCCGCCTGCCGCACTGTGGCGGACCGACTTCGCCCCCGCCGACGAAGGCGCGCCCATCGCGGCGGAGCTGGACGACCTGGCCCGCTTCATGAGGAACCCGGCCGACGAACTGCTGCGCGAGACGGCCCACCTACGGTTGGCCCGCTGGACCTCGACCGCGCGCGATCAGCTGATCGGGCCGGGCGATCCCTTGCTCACGTGGCGTCTCGGCGACGCCATTCTGACCGACCTCCTCGCCGGATCCGATCCGGAGGCGGCCCGCACCCGGGCCCGGCTCACCCCGGGCACACCGCCCGGGTGGGCCGGCGCGTCGCTCGTCGACCGTGTCGCCGCCGAAGCGGCCTCCATCGCGCGGCAGTTCCGCGAGATCCCGTGGCGCCCCCAGCCGGTGCCGATCCGCATCGGATCCTCGTCGTGTCGCCTGACCGGCCAGGTCCAGGCCGACGGCCACCGGCTCGCGGTGTGCCGCTTCGGGTGGATTCAGGCATCGCACCTGGTGGACACCTGGATCCGGCTGCTCGGGCTCGCTGTGGCGCACCCGGATGGCCCGCCTCCCATCGCCGTGCTCGTGGGCAAGGGCCCGCTGGTGGGTCTCGTGGCCCCTCCCCCCGAGGAGGCGTGGCGGCTCCTCGCCCAGACCGCGACGTTGCGCCAAGCGGGGCTGCGCCGCCTCGTGCCGTTGCCGCTTCGCACGGGCCACGACTTCGTCGCCCCCGCCACGCCCGGTGCTCGTCCGGACGACTCGATGCGCTTGGCGCGCGCCCGACAGGCGTGGACGGGCGGCGGTTCGCCGGTTCCCGGGGAGGCGGCCGACCCGGCCTGGGCGATGTTCTTCGCCGGGACCGGCTTCGACGATCTGCTGGCCGTGCCGCCCGACCCCGACGATCCGGCTCCGGCGACCGGGTTGGAGCCGGACGGCCGGTTTGCGCGACTGGCCGCGTGGTGGTGGCGCCCGCTTGTGGCGGCCTCGCTGCCCGTGCGGGACGTCCAGAGGCGCTGGCGGGAGGTGCCGGCATGACCACACGCGAGGCCGCGGTGTTCGACATCACGGGTCCGTTGCCCGAGGGGACGACCGTGCTCGAAGCGAGCGCCGGCACCGGGAAGACGTACGCGATCGCCGCGCTCGCGCTGCGCTACGTCGCCGAGGGACGGCACCGCTTGGAGGACGTGCTGATGATCACGTTCGGCCGGCAGGCGACCAGCGAACTGCGTTCACGCGTGTACCAGCGGTTCCAGACGGCCCGGGCGGCGCTCCGTGACGCGGCCCGGGGCGTCCCGCCGGACGACGCGGTCGACCGTCTCCTCGCCACCGGCGAGGCCGCCGAGGTCGCGGAACGCATCGCCCGCATCGACGAGGCGCTGGGGCGGTTCGACGAAGCGACGATCGACACGACGCACGCGTTCTGCGCCCGGATGCTCGATCAGCTCGGCCTGCTGGCCGACCATGACGCGACGGCCCGCACCGGCGAGGACGACCTCGCGCAGCTGATCGACGACGTGGTCGCGGACACGTACCTGCGCCAGTTCCGCGACGACGCGGCACCACCCCCGCTGGACGACGTCCGGGCCGTGGCCCGCACCGCCTTGTGGCAAGCTCATCTTCCGCTGGCCGACACGCCGGCGGTCCCGGGCTGGGATCGTCGGGCTTTCATCGTCGCCGCGCGGGCCGAGTTCGAGCGGCGCCGGCGGGCCGCCCGGCTGATCGACTACGACGACCTGCTGTGGCAGCTCGCCACGGCCCTGGACGACCCGGCGACGGGGTCGGTCGCCCGGGAGCGGCTTGCGCGCGCCCACCCGGTCGTGCTGGTCGACGAGTTCCAGGACACCGATCCGGTCCAGTGGCGGATCCTGGCCCGCGCGTTCGCCGGGCGTGGCGTCCTGGTGCTGATCGGCGACCCGAAGCAGTCCATCTACGGTTTCCGGGGTGCCGACGTGGACGCCTACGCCGCGGCGGTCCGCCAGGCGGACCAGGTGTGGACGCTCGGCACCAACTACCGCTCCGACGCGCCCGTCGTCGCAGGCGTCGCCGTGCTGTTCGCCGGGGCCAATCTCGGCACGCCGGATGCGCCGATCGCCGTGCCCGCCGTGACCGCCCACCGGCCCACCTCCGGCCTCGGCGTCCGCCTCGGCCCCGGCGACACCGTCCGGACGGCGTATGCCCAAGCCGTCCAGGTGCGCCGCGTCCGTTCGGAGCGTCCCCTCGCCATCGGTGAGGCACGCCAGATCATCACCGCCGACGTCGTCGGACAGGTCGCCGCCTTGCTCGAGCCGGGCCGGTTCGCGTTGGGCGAACCAGGCCGTTGGCGCGACCTGCGCGCCAACGACATCGCCGTCCTGGTGTCCACGAACGCGCGCGGCGACGCGTTGCGCACCGCCTTGTCGGATGCCGGTCTTCCCGCGGTCTTCTGCGGGCAGGTCAGCGTGTTCGAGACCGACGCGGCGACCGCGTGGCAGCAGTTCCTCGACGCGCTCGTCGATCCCCGCACCGACAGGATCGCCGTGGCACTCCTGACGCCGCTTGTCGGTCTCACGGCCGCCGATCTGGCGACGCTGGACGCGTCCGCTCACCTCGCTCTCGTCGAGGAGCTGCGCGGCTACGCCCGGACCATCGACGACGTGGGGGTGACCGGCGTGTTCGGGGCCGTGTCGCACCGGCACGCGCTTCTGCCCCGCCTGCTGGGACGCCCCGGCGGTGAACGTCTCGTCGCCGACCTGCGGCACCTGGCCGAGCTTCTCGGGGCGCGTGCCCACGCCCGGCCGGGCACCGTCGCCGCCCTGTCCGATTGGCTGCGCGCCCGGCGTGCCCGTTCGGCGGAACGTCCCGGCGCAGACCGCGCCCGTCGCCTGGAGACGGACGCCGACGCGGTTCAGGTGATGACCGTGCACGCCGCGAAGGGCCTCCAATTCCCCGTGGTGCTGCTGCCCCAGGCGGCCGACCGCGGAGTGCGACAACCGCAGGGGGAACCGTTCGTGGTCCGCGGCGAGGGCACATGGGCGCTCGACCCCGGCTCGTCCATCGCGCCCAGCGATCCCTGGGGGCCGCCGCCCGACGACGCGTCGGCGGCCCGGTGGTCCCGCCATCTGCGCGAGGCCGATGCCGAGGCGTTGCGGATGCTGTACGTCGCGGCGACGCGGGCACGCTCGCGCGTCATCGCCTGGTGGGCCTCGACCAAGGTCAACACCGAACACTCCGGCCTCGGCCAACTCGCCCACACCCATCCCGCAGGGTTCGATCCGGCCAGCGTGGACGTGGTCGACGCGGTCAGTCGGGCGGCGGCGCCACCCGGCCCTCCGCCCGACACGGCGCCCCGCCTCGCCGCCCGCCGCTTCGCGCGCGCCATCGACGCCGAGTGGGGACGGACCAGTTACAGCGGCCTCACGGCGGGCCTGCACGACACGCCCGGCTTCGACGGGACCGGCCCCGTCGAGACACCGGGGGCGACGGACGAGCCCGCGCTGGAACCGGCGACCGCACCGGGTTCCTCCCCCGGGGAGGGCGAAGTCCCGTCGCCGTTTCTCGGGTTGCCGGCCGGCACGCAGTTCGGCAGCCTCGTCCACGCCGTGCTCCAGACGGTCGACGCGGCGTCGCCGACCCTGGGTGAGGACCTGCGGGCCGCGTGTGCGCGCGGCGCGGACCAGGCCTGGGTGCCCGGTCTCGATCCCGGCGCGCTGGCCGACGCCTTGGAGGCCGTCGTGCGGACGCCGCTCGGTCCGCTCGCCGACGGCCTCTGCCTCGCCGACGTGCCGGCCCGCGACCGGCTGCCCGAGCTGTCCTTCGAGTTGCCACTCGGCGGACCGTGTGGCCGCCGGTCGTGCGTGGCCGAGCTGGCGGACCTGTTCACGCGGTTCCTGCCGTCCGATCACCCGCTGGCCCCGTACGGCCCCCGGCTGGCCGCCAGCCCCGCCGCGCCCCGCGTGCTGGCCGGCTGGCTGACCGGATCGATCGACGCTCTGCTGCGCCTGCCGGGCACTCGCCCCCGTTTCTTCCTCGTCGACTACAAGACCAACCGCCTCGGAGGGGACGGGGCCACGGGGATGACCGCGGATTACGGTCCCTCCGCCATGGCGGAGGCGATGATCCAGGCGCACTATCCGCTGCAGGCGCTGCTCTATGCCGTCGCGGCCGATCGGTTCCTGCGCTGGCGCGTGTCCGGCTACGATCCGGGACGGGACGCGTGCGGCGTGGGGTATCTGTTCGTGCGCGGCATGGCCGGCCCCGGCACCCCCACACTCGCGGGGGTGCCCCACGGCGTGTTCCTCTGGCGCCCGGACCCCGCGTTCGTCGCCGCTGCATCCCGGCTCCTGGCGGGAGACCCGGCATGAACGCCACGGACGTCAATCCCGCGGCGACACCGGACGTGACCAGCGGCCGTCAGGCGGTCGCGGCCACTGGCATCCTGGCGGCGTTCACCCACGCCGGTATCCTCGAAGCGCCGGACGTGCACGTCGCCTCCACGTTGGCCTGGCTGGGCAGCGAGCACGACGACCGTGTGATCCTGGCGGCGGCCCTCACCGTCCGTGCGCTGCGCGCGGGATCGGTCTGCCTCCCGCTGGTGCAGGCCCGGGAACTGGCCGAGCGACTCGACCGGGCGCCCGGCGCCGCGACGCTCGACGATCTCCCCTGGCCCGACCAGACGGCGTGGGAAGACGCGGTGGCCGCCTCGCCGCTGGCCGCCGACGGCTCTGCTCCGAGCGACGCCCGACCCCTGCGCCTGGTCGACGGGCATCTGTACCTGGCGCGCGACTGGTCCGACGAGGGTGTCGTGTGCCGGGTCCTCCTGGAGCGGCTGAGCGCACCGCCGCCGGTTGTCGACGAGCCGCACCTGGTGTCCGTGATCGCGCGCGTGCTTGGAACCGCCTCGACCCCGGAGGCGCGCGCTGCCCTCATGACCGCCGCCCGGTCCTGGACCACGGTGCTGGCGGGCGGCCCGGGCACAGGCAAGACGACGCTGATCGGTGCTCTCCTTCGCGTCCTCGCCGACCGATCCGACACGCGCGGCGAGGGAGCGCCACCACTGCGCGCGGCGCTGGCGGCCCCCACAGGCAAGGCGGCCGCACGGCTCGCCGGCGTGGTGGGCGCGCAGACATCCCCGGACCCGGACGACCCCGGAGCCACGGCACCACGCCTCCCCGGCGCGGAGGTCGCGACCGGCACGCTGCACCGGCTCCTGGGATCGCGGGGGCCCGGACGCGGCTTCCGGTACGGTCCCGACAACCCGCTCCCCTACGAGGTGGTGGTCGTGGACGAGATGTCGATGGTGTCGCTCGCGATGATGGCGGCCCTCCTGGCGGCCCTCGGCCCGACAACGAGGCTTGTTCTCGTCGGCGATCCGGACCAGCTCGCCTCGGTGGAGGCCGGGGCCGTCCTGGCCGACCTGGTCGATGCCGCTCTGCCCCGCACGCGGGGCAGCGTTGAGGGTGCCACCATCCGCCTCCACCACTCCTGGCGCTTCGCCGGCCCGATCGCCGACCTGGCCCAGGCGATCCGCGACGGCGACCCTGACCGCGCCATCGAGGTGTTGACAAGCGGTCACGACGGAGTCGAGTTCGTCGAGGCGAGCGCCACCGCCGCGGAGGTCCTGCGGGCCTGTCCCGAACTACGCCGCGACATCACCACCCAAGCCCAACGAATCGATGCCGCCATCCGGCGCCATGCGGCGGCGGATGCCCTCGCCGCACTCGACGGCCACCGGCTGCTGTGCGCCCACCGCGAGGGGCCGTTCGGGGCGGGTCCCTGGGGGCGGGCGGTCGAGCAGGCGGCACGGGCGGGCGAGGCCGCACAGCCGGGTGGGCACTGGTATCCGGGACGGGCCGTGCTCATGACCGTGAACCAACCTGGGTGGGGCACGTCCAACGGTGATCAGGGCGTGGTGTTCGACTCGGCGACGGGTCCGGTCGTCGTCACCGGCGATCCGGACCGGATCCTGCGGGTGCCACTGGCCGCACTCGACGGCGTGCAGCCGCTGTACGCCACCACGGTCCACAAGTCGCAGGGCAGCCAGTTCGACCAGGTCACGCTCGTGCTACCCCCGGCGGACTCACCGCTCCTGACGCGCGAACTGCTCTACACGGCCGTGACGCGCGCCCGGTTCGGCGTCCGCGTCATCGGGACGCTCGACGCTGTGCGCCAAGCCGTCGGCACCCCGGCCTGGCGCGCGAGCGGCCTGGCACACCGCCTCCGCGGCACCGGGTGACCCGCCGGCACCGGGTGACCCGCCCCGCAGCGGAACCGGCCCCTGCCCCGTCAAGGCTGTAGGGACGTCAACAGGCCGACCAGTCCGGCCTCGTCGAGCAGGCCCGAGGGTCGCACGATGCGCCCGGTGCGCACGTAGCAAAAGACCGCGTCGACCTCGTCGGGCCGACAGCCGTGTGCGCGCGCCCAGGCAAGACGGTAGAAGCTCAGCTGGAGCGGGTCGGCGACCGGCGCACGCTGCGTCTTCCAGTCCACGACCTGGAAGCGATACGGCGTGCCGTCACCGGCATAGACGGCGTCGATGCGCCCACGCACCTCGTGTCCGCCGAGGGTGAGCACATAGCTGCTCTCGACCGCCAGCGGAACGCGGTCGGCGTACGGCCCGGCGAGAAAGGCCGCGACCAGGGACTCGAATGCGGCATCGTCCGGAACCGCGTCGGCCGGACCGGCCTCCAGGTCGGCATCGTCGGGCCCGGCGATCGTGTCGTCCAGCGTGGGCGGAAGCGCGAAACGCTCCTGCAGCCAGCCATGGAAGCGGCTGCCCAGGCTGGCATGCGGGACGACGGGACGCGGCATCGGCCGGATCAGGCTGGAGGCAAGATCCGACTGGTCGTGGACGGCGCGCAGGACTTGGGACACGGAGAGCGACCGCGGCAGGCGGATCGTGAGGCCGCGCCGCTCCTGCACCTCCGCGCGACACAACCGCCGGGCGTCCTCGATCCATCGCACCGCCCGGCGTGCATCCTCGGCGCTCAACTCGTCCGGCACGGCAGGCCGGCCCGCCTCGCCCAGGCCCGGCGGTAGCCATGATGCGGCGAGCCCCCCGCCGGGCCCCGAGTCCGCGTCGGCCGCGGCCCGGGCCCAAACCGCGGCCTCGGTCAGCAGCTCGGCGTCCGGATCGGGGAACGGCCACGGCCAGGTCGGAGCATCGGCTACGGGGTTCGTGTCCCCGACTTCGGCGATCGGGACGGGGCGGTCCTGCCCGGCCAGTACGTCGGCCAGGGCGGTGAAAACCCGCGACGGCGACCGGGGCTTCTTCGTGCCGGTCCGCCATGCCGAGGTCGTCCCCACAAGCAACTGACGCGCCCGGGAGGCCGCGACGTAGGCCAGGCGCTCCTCGGCGTGCCCGACCCACGTCGCCAGGTCGGCGTGATACGCGCGCAGGCCATCCCGGGTCACCGCGGTCAGTTGTGGCACGCTGGCGGCATCGCCACGCAGAGCGGCGGGCATCGTCCGGGCGTGCAACGTCCAGTCGGCATCCACCTCGTCACCAGGGAAGACACCCTGGGTCAGGCACGGGGCGAAGACGACCTCCCACTCCAGCCCCTTCGCTGCGTGAACGGTCAGGAGCTTCACGGAGTCGTCCAGGTCGGGGGCAGCCTGGTCGAGTTCCTCGCCCACCTCCTCCTGCGCGTCCAGCCAGGCCACCAGGGAAGCCAGCCCGTCCGGTCCGGCCGTGGCGCCGAACTCGGCGGCGGCGCGGGCAAACTGGTCGATCTGATGGGCGGCGGCGCGCCCCCATCGGTCCGGCCGGGCGGCGATCTCGGCACGGAGTCCGATCGTGTCCGCCACCAGCGCGACGAGGCGATCCGGCGGATCGTCGGCGTGGGTTGCCAGCCGGTTCAGTTCGTCGCCGAACGCCCGCAACCGGCGCGCGGTGCCGGCCCGGAAACCTGGGCCGGGATCGGCCACGGCATCCAGCAGGCACGGTTCGCCGTGATCGCCGCACAGGTCGGCCGCCCGGGCGCCCAAGCGGGCCAGGTCGCCGGGCCCGAGGCGCCACCGGGGACCACCGAGCAGCGCGACGACGGAGGGGTTGTGCGTGACGTCCACGAGCAGGCGCAGCGTCGCCGTGATCTGTCCGACCTCCGGGGTGGCGAGCAACCCGCCGAGACCGACGACGTTCACCGGCACGTCGAGGGCCGTCAGCGCCTCGGCGAACGGGGCCAGATCGGCCCGCCGACGCGTCAGGATCGCGATGTCCGACCACCGGGGCGCCGTGCCACACCGGTGCGCGTCGACCACCGCCTGCGCGACCCAGGACACCTCCTCACCGGCTGTGGCGAAGCTCGCCCCGCGCAGGTCGCCGGGGGCGTGCCCGGGCGGCGCGACCAGCCTCACCGTCTCGGGGGATGCATCCCCCCGCGCCAGGCGGGCCAGGGCGTTGGCCGCGTCGAGGATGTGCTGCCCGCTGCGGCGGTTGACGCTCAGCGTGAAGCAACCGGCCGGCGCGTGCGCGGCCGTGGGGAACGCCGCCGGGAAACCCTCCACCGTGTCGGCGGCCGCGCCACGCCACCCGTAGATGGATTGGAGCGGATCCCCGACCGCCGTCACCGGGTGCCCGAGGCCGTGCGCGACATCCGGGCCGCTGAACGCGGCGCGAAGCAGCCGGATCTGCGCGACCGACGTGTCCTGGTACTCGTCGAGCAGAACCACCTTGTAGCGGTCCCGCAGCCGTGCCCCGACCGCGGGCACCGACTCGGCCAGGCCGACGGCAGCCGCCATCTGGTCGGCGAACTCCCAGACGCCCGCAGCCTGTTTGCGCGCCCGGTAGTCCTCGACGACATCAAGCAGTTCCAGGCGGGCCCGCGCGACCCCGAGCGCCTCGTCGATCGCCTTGTAGCGGCCTCGCGCCCAGCCGGGGGCGCGTTCACCGTCCTCCAGGAAAGCCGACGTCGCAGCACGCGCGGCCGCCACCTCCACCAGGTGGCCGGACAGCTCGGCGTCGAGCGACAGGGCACGTGCCGCCACGCTTCCCACCGTGAGCCGGGCCAGTTCGGAGAACGGCCACGCGGACCCTCTGACGGCCTCGCAGGCCAACTGGAAGCGCTGCGCCCGCCCGAGAAGCCTTCGTCCCGGCTCAATGCCGAGCCGCAACCCTTCGGTTCGCACGATCTCGCCCGCAAAGGCGTCGTACGTCGACACGACCGGCTCCCCCGCGCCGAGATCGTCCAGGTCGAGCAGGCCCGCACGGGTCAGGCCTGCCTGCACGCGTTCGGCCAGTTCGCCGCAGGCCCGGCGCGTGAACGTCAGGCCCAGCACCTCGCCCGGCCCGACGAACCCGGCACCCACCAGCCAGACCACGCGCGCCGCCATAACCGTCGTCTTGCCGGTGCCGGCGCCCGCCACGATCACCGCGGGTTGGCCTGGGGCGCACGCCGCCGCCCGCTGTTCGTCCGACAAGGCCAAACCCATGACCTCGTCCAGCTGCTCCGGGGAGAAGAGTACCGCCATGTCAGGCCTCCCGTCCCGCCTGGGCCGGGACCGTGGGCCGGGTCCGTGCCGGGCAGTCCTGCCGAAAGGCACACGCCCGGCACGCCGACCCCGGGCGTGCCTCGAACTGGCCGGCCCGCAGGAGCGCCGCGGCGCGGGCCAACCGGGCGTGTGCCCAGGTGGGGTACGCCGGATCGTCGAACTCGATGGCGGCGTCGTGGGGATGCTCGGCGAGCGTGGGTGCCCGGATCACCTTGCAGCGGGCGGCGTCGCCGGCCCCGGCCGGCACCCGGGCGTACACCAACTCGGGCGGGCCGCTCGGACGCGGGGGCGGTTCCCCGGCGAGGGGTCCCGCCTCGAACACGCCTTCACCCAGAGCCAACTCGTATAGCGCCAGCTGGTCGCGGTGATCGGCCACCTTGGGCTGCGGACCCGTCTTGAAATCGACGACGATCCACCGGCCCGCGTCGTCGCGCTCCAGCCGGTCGATCGTCCCGGTCACCTCGACGGGCCGGCCATCCAGCACCGTGCGCCACCGGAACGGCACCTCGACACCGGCGCAGGTCCGGTCGGGTCGTTCGTCGCGCCACAGCGCGAACCGGTCGTACGCCTGACTCGCTTCGGCCCGCATCCAGGCCGACTTCCATGGCGCGTCGAAGCCAAGGCCGGACCAGCGCGCGTCCATCACGGCGGCGGCACCCTCCGCGCCGAGGCCGCCATCCGCGTCCCGCCTGAAGACCTCGTGCAGGAGCGTCCCGACCTGCGCCGACGCCCCGGACGGCGGCCCGGCCTGCGCCCGCCGGCTCAGGAACCACTGGCGTGGGCACCTCAGCAGGTCGCCCAGGTGGCTGCTCTGGATGACCTGGGGGCCGGGTTCGCGTGCCGGGTGGTCCGGGTCGGCGTCGCGCACGCCCCACCAGGTGGACGGGCCGGCCGCCCTGGAGAGCCGGTGTCCGTCGATGTCGCGCTCACGGGACAGGACACCCAGCAGCTCCGCCGCCGTCTCCCGCAACGCCGGCGGAGCCGCGCCGTCCAGCGTGGCGCGCCGCAGATCGGCGACGAGGGCCCCCAGCGTGACGTGGCCCTCGGTGCCGGCGACGACGGTGGGCTCGACACCGAGGTACCGGACGAAACGCGAGACCCGCACGGGCGTCGCATCGTCCTCAGCGTCGGCGACGACGATCAGTGCCCGCTCGGCCCGGCTGCAGGCCAACAGGAACGCGCGCTGTTGCTCGCGCCGGCGCGCCGACCGGTCCGGCCCGTCCGGAGCGGTCCCCAGCGCGTCACCGTCGAGCATGTCCGGGGCCGCGGGTGATGAAGGCCATCGTCCCTCCGCGGCCCCGGTGACGACGACCGTGTCCCAGCCCCGGCCCTTGGCCTGCCGGACGCTCATGACCCGGACGAACGACTGCCCCGCATCGGACTCGCGGGCCGTATCGGCCCCGATCACGTACTGGTCCAGCAACGCCCGGAATTGCCGCAGCCCCGTGACGCCCCGCCACGCGGGGTGGGCGCCGGCGAGATCGAACAGGGCCATGACCGCGTCAAGGTCCGCGTTGGCCTGCGGGCCGGCCACGCCGGGCGAGCACGCCTCCGCCCGGGCCCGCTCCGGCCAGTCACCGGCCGACCAGAGATCCCAGAGAAGCTGGGACACGTCCCCATCGCCCCGCAACCGCTCCGCCGCGGCCCGCCAGGTGCGGTGCAGCTCGCGAAGACAATGCAGGGGCGCCACCTCCCCGGGGGATGGGGTCTCCGCGAGGTCATGCGGCTCACTGAACTCCCTTGCCACCACCTCGATACCGGAGACAGCTTGCCCCGCCGCGGCCCACACGGTCCCACGCGACTGGACGGCCCGCGCGGCTTGGCGCACGGCGGCGGCATCCAGCCCGGCGAGCCGAGTCGACAGGGCGGCGGCGACGAGCGTGGGGGCAGCGGTCTCACCAGCCGCCCAGGCCGCCACAAGGTCGAGCACCGGCAGGAACTCGCGCACCGCCGGCTCCTCGGCCAGGCCCGTTCGTCCGGCGTCCACCCGGGCGGGGATCCCGGAGCCGGCCAACCCGAGGGCGACCTGCCGTAGCGAGTCCCCCTCGGACTGACCCAGCACGACCATCTGGTCCCAGGGCACCCCGTCGTCGGTGTGCCGCTGGCGCAGGCGCACCGCCAGGGCCGCGTCGCGCACCTGGGCGGAAGGGCACACCCACACGTCGATCCGTCCCGCGCGCGGCCCGGCCCCACCGGGGTCCGGTGGCGCCTCCTCCGGCGACGGGGCCGCGGGCCTGCGCAGGCGTGCCCCGAGGGAGGCCACCGCCGCGGCGATCGCGGGGGCGCTCCGGTAGTCGTGGGGAAGGTCGAAGCAGGCCGCCGGAGCCCCGGGAGGCGCGAACCCGTCCTGGAACGCGGCCTCCGGGCGCAGCAGTGCCCCGCGGAAGCCGAACACACTCGTCGTCGCATCGGCGAAGCCGCCGACCGGCACCCCCGCGGCCCACGCGTCGCGGAGCAGCCCCCACCCGGCGGCATCCACCTCGGCCAACTCGTCCACCAGCACCACGGAGACGTCGGCGCGCAGCGCCGCCGCCGGACCCGCCTGCGCCAGAAGCAGACGCGTCCGGTGCACGAGTTCGGCGTAGTCGAGAACCTGTTCGGCGTCCAGGACGTCCAGATAGGCCTCGAAGAACGTCCCCGCCGCGACCCAGGCCGGCCGTCCCTCCAGGCGCCCCAGCCGGATCAGGTCGGCCGGATCGAGCCCGGCCTGGCGCGCCCGCGTGAGCAGGTGGCGCAGTTGGGCGGCGAACGCCCGCGTGCCGGTAGCCGGTCGCAGGTCCGCCGGCCACGGGTCCGGCCCGCGTTCCTCGAGCAGTTCGCGCACGCGGAACTCCTGCTCGGGGGCGGTCAGCAGCCGGGGTGCCGACGTGGCGCCGGCCCGTCCCAACAGCCGGGCACACCACCCGTGGATCGTCGTCACGCGCGGCTCGAAAAACGCGCCCGCCAGCTGCGCCATGATCCGCCGGCGCAGTCGCTGGGCGGCCGGACGCGTGTGCGTGAGCACCACGATCCGGTCGAATCCGACACCGCGCGCCACGAGCCCGGCGACCGCCCGCACGAGCACTTCCGTCTTGCCGCTGCCAGGGCCGCCCGTGACGAGAACCGGCTGGCGGCAAGCCACGATGGCCGCGCACGCCTCGCGCTGGCGCACATCGAGGCGAAACACCGCCCCGGCATCCGCCGCACTCCCCCACGCCTGCATGGCTCCATGCAACCACGCCCCGGGGACAATTCCGTCCCACCGGCCGGCGGGGAGGCTCGTGACGGGGTCCACCACTCGCCTTGATCCCGCGCACAGACCGGCCGGCGCCGTCCGCTGGCAGCCATCGGCGTGCCCATCCGGGCAGCATTGGTGGCGCCA
>WQUE01000084.1 GCA_009785885.1 Actinomycetes bacterium | reverse complement strand
ACACGCCGATCGCCCCGGGCGCCTTCGACATCACGTCGCCGGCGATCTGCTCGGTCCAGTCTCCGTACGTCATCGGTTGGTAGACGCACCGCCTGCCGCCGGGGTCGATCACGGTGCCCTGGCCGTCGTACGGCGTGCCGTTGTGCGTGTCGACCATCCGCTGCACGATCAGCGCCGCCTGCGCGGGGGTGAACGCCAGCGGCGTCGGACAGGCGTAGCCAGCGGGTTGGAGAGAGCCGAATGCGACGTACTCATCCGGTGTCGCCTCACCGGTCGTCGCCCCCCACACCCAGTCACCCACGACGCCGCGCGGGGGCTGGCTCAGCCACGCCAAGGCGTTCCGGCGGGTGGTCTCGTCGCTCCAGCGGGCCCGCAGATCCGAGGACGCCTGCGCCCAGCACTGGGCCACGACGCCGTCGAGGTTGCCGTCGGCCAGGTCGTCGGCGAAGCGCTGGACACCCGCGAGTAACTCCTCCGACACCGTGCCGTCCGCTGGTACCCGGTTCACCTGGATACGCGGCAACACAGGCAGGCCGTTCGTGTTCGTCCGTACGGGCGTGGTCGTGGCCGTCGAACTCGGCACCGGTGTCGTGCTGACAACGCTGCTTGTCGAGGACGCGGTGGGCGATGGCGCAGGCGGCGCGCACCCGGCGACCGCGATCCCACAGGCGACGACGGCGATTACCAGGGTGAAGCGGCCTCGCATGACGTTCCTCTCCACCGTCAGCGTACGCCCGCGACTGTGGGGGGACGCCAGCGGCGCGCATCGGCGCCATTACTCCTTGTCAGCCTGCTGCTGTTCACCGGGATGACGACCCTCGATCAGATGAAGCCCTGGCAGTCGGGCGGCCTTCCGGTCGAACGTCAGGGTGTCCGTGCACCCAGCCCGCGTGCCGAGAACGGCGACAAGAGCATCCGCGAGTCTGGAGGTGAGATCATGGTGGCCAGAACACGCGTCGCCGCCGCCGAACTGCGCTGCACGCGGTTCTGCCTCACCTCAGGACGGTCAGCGTGAACGGGAACGAAACGGAGAGTCTGACAGCATTGGAGGACGCTGCCGTCACGCGGTTGGATGACGCTGGCCAAGCGGCGTGGATCGCCGTGGGACAGACATGGATGACGGATGGCGATGAATCCGCGCCGTATCGGACTCTTGCGGCAGTCCCGGCGTTCCTGGACTATGCGCACGCCTTGCTGGACATAGTTGCAGCGCGGGCGCGGGCCGTGCAGTCCGGTGATGTCCCATACGCGGCCGACAAGCTTTTCACCGTCGATGAAGGGCGGGTCATCGAGCGGGCTCTCGCTACGGCGCTTGTGGTCGACGCCCCATGGGCGGCAAGTGAGGCTCGGGCCCTGCACGATCTGTCCCGCGCACCGACGACCGCCAAGACTGTGCCGTCTCAGGCAGCCTGCTTTGCGATGGGGCGTGCCATCGCCGCTTTCCCGACCCCCGAAACGATTGCCGTGTTGGCGGACGTGGCGCGGACAACATCCCATCAGGGCGTCAAGAAGAAGCTTGGCCGGTACTTGACGACTGCTCGCCAGCACCTGAACGCGCGCCCGGACGTGGCCCTGCGCCTCGACCCGGATTCGCCTGTCGGTAAGCGGGAACTCGCCGCGTGGACGCGCTCACTCGAGTCGTGCTGGCTCGTCGGCGCGTCATGGCCGGTGCAGACCTGGCTTGCCCTCGTGCACGGGCGTCCCGAGACCTCGGCCGTCGCATCGCGGCTGGTGTGGGAGGCGGACGGCACGTTTACCGGCGCTCCCGGGGGGTTCACCGACGCCGCCGGTCGGCCGGTTGGTCTCGCCGTCGACACGACCCTGCGCCTCTGGCATCCCGTTACCGCATCTGAGTCGGAGCGAGCGGCGTGGCGGCTTTGGTTGGGCGCCCAGGACGCTCCTCAACCGTTCCGCCAGGTGATGCGCGAACACTTCCGACCGAGCGGCGTGCATCTGGATGGCACCATCGTCCGCGGCAAGCAGTGGCTCGGTCTGGCACGCACCGAGGGTTGGCAGATCCAGTACTGTGCCCTCGTGCGCCGAGTTGGCGCCATCACCGCGACGATCCAGACTGACCAGAACATCTATCCAGGCATCGACTGGGATATCACGCTGGGGGACATAGCCATCACCATCAGTGGTGCCAGCGAGTCCGATCCGGTTGTGACGTCCGAACTGCTGCGCTCGGCCGCGATGATGGCGGCCGTTGCCCGAACCGCCAGCACGTGAGCGGCACGAGATCCATAGGTTTCCCGCCCCCGAACTAACGCTGCCTCCCTGGCTTCGATACGGGTTTGTGCCTGGCGCCTGCCGGGCTGTGCGGTGTTGGGCAGCATCCCTGCACTGTGTGGCCCAACACCTCACGGGTGGTGCCGACCGCCTACATGCGACCGTCGGCAGATGGGGCCGTGCCCGCGAGGTTCCTGACGGCACAGTCCCCACCGCGCGAGCAGTGCCCGTGAGGCTAGCCTGGGGCAACACAGCCCATAACACGCACGTTATACTGACGTCATGGAGGGGACATTCGTCGCGAACCGTCGACGGCTCATCGGTCTCACGCAGCAGGAGCTGTCCGCGCTCAGCGGCGTCAAGCAGCCGCTCATCTCCGCCATCGAGAACGGCCGCCGTGAAGCAACGCCCGCCGTGGCCGCGGCGCTGAGGAATGCCCTCCGGATCCGGCCATCGGTTGCGCTGGCCCGGCGACGCGACGAGGTCCTGGTGCGCGTGCAGGCCAACCACGGACGGGCTGTCCACGTGTTCGGTTCGGTCGCCCGGGGGGAGGACACCCCCGACTCCGACGTGGATCTCGTTGTCCAGTTCGAGGAGGACGCCAGCCTCCTCGATCTTCTCGCCCTGGAGGACGAGTTGCAGGAGGTCCTCACGGTGCCGGTGGATGTGATCTCCGCCGGCGGGTACGGACGGGTGACAGCTCAGGCGAATCGGGAGAAGGTGCCGCTGTGAAGCATGAAGACCGCATCGAACGGTGGTTGGGCGACCTGCGTACGTTTGCCAGTCAAGCCGCATTCATCACGTCGCAGGGCCGGGACCGCTACCTGGAGGACTCGCCTGACGGAATGGTGCTGCGTGCCGCCGGTGAGCGCATCCTCATTCGAGTGGCCACCGTCGCCGAGCGCCTTCCGGCCGAGTTCCGGGACTCCCATCCGGGTGTGGAGTGGGTGAAGATCATCCGCATGCGGAACCTCGTCGCACACCAGTACGAGCGCGTGAACGACGATCTCCTGTGGGTGACACTCAGCACCGACATTCCCGCGCTGATCGTCCAGGTTGACGAACGGTCCTGACCTCGGGAACCAGCGCCCCACCGAGGCGCGCGAAACGCACCGCGGCACCGGACCCGGCTCGCTAGACTGCAAGCGCCCGACGAGCGTTGTCACCGGGCGGTCAGGGCCGAGGGGAGGGCGCGATGGGCGAGCCGATCATCTCCATGACCGGCGTCGTGAAGGATTTCGGGCCGGTACGGGCGCTGGGTGGGATCGACCTGGAGGTCGCCCCCGGCGAGGTGTACGGGTTCATCGGGCCGAACGGCGCCGGCAAGACGACGGCGATCCGCGTGCTGCTGGGCATCGTAAAGGCGACCGCCGGGCGGGCGACGGTGTTCGGCCTGGACGCCTGGAACGACGCAGTCGCGATCCACCAGCGGGTGTCCTACGTGCCGGGCGACGTCACGCTGTGGCCCAACCTGACGGGCGGGGAGGTCATCGACCTGTTCGTCCGGCTGAAGAAGTCCGGCGACAAGGCGTATCGGGACGAACTCGTCGAGCGGTTCGACTTCGACCCGACGAAGAAGTGCGCCACGTACTCGAAGGGGAACCGCCAGAAGGTGGGGCTGATCGCGGCGTTCTCCACCGACGCCGACGTGTACATCCTGGACGAGCCGACATCGGGCCTCGACCCGCTCATGGGTCTGGTGTTCCGCGACTGCGTCCGGAAGGTCACCGACGAGGGGCGCACGGTGTTCCTGTCGTCGCACATCCTGTCGGAGGTCGAGCAGCTGTGCGATCGCGTCGCGATCATCCGGCGCGGGCTGATCGTTGACACCGGCACCCTGGCCGACATGCGGCATCTCACCCGCCAGCAGGTGCACGTCGAGGCCGCCGGCGATCTCGCCGGCCTCGCGGACATCCCCGGCGTGCACGACCTCGTCCTCGGGGACAGTTCCGGTGTCGCGCCGGTGTCGACGGGCTCACCCAGCAGCGCATCCGTGCACGAGGCGAGCTTCACCCTCGACGACGCCGCGACGGCCGAGGTGATGCGGTTCCTCGCCGCCCGGGACGCCCGGCGGATCACGGCGACGCCGCCGACGCTGGAAGAGCTGTTCATGCGTCACTACCAGGAGTGACGATGGCCGCCTCGACAAGCCTTTTCGCGAACTGGACGCGCCTGGTCGGGCTGATCTTGCGCCGCGACCGCTGGAGCCTGCCGGTGTGGGTCGTCGCCGTCGGGGCGTTCTGCGCCGGCATGGTCCCGGCCCTCCCGTCGATCGGCGGCACCCGGGAGCAACTCGCCGGCCTGGGCGTGATGATGTCCAACCCGGCGATGGTCGCGATGTGCGGCATTCTCTACGGCGACACCCCGAGCCTCGGGATCATCTACACCCAGATGATGTTCGTGTGGTCGGCGATGCTCCTCGCGGTGATGAACATCCTGCTCGTGATCCGTCACACCCGCGCCGACGAGGACGAGGGCCGCCTCGAGGTGATCCGCGCGCTGCCTACCGGGCGGCTGTCGTCGCTGGCGGCGATCACGGCGGTCATGCTCGGGGTGAACCTTCTGCTCGCGCTCATCACGGGGTTCGGCATGGCCGCGTTCCGCGTCGAGTCGGTCGACCTGGCGGGCTCCCTCGTGTACGGGGCGTCGCTCGGCGCCTGCGGCTGGCTGTTCGCGGTGATTGCCCTTGTCGCGATTCAGCTCGCCGGGTCGGCGCAGGCCGCCACGGCGTGGAGCCTCGTCCTGGTCGGCGGGCTGTACATGCTGCGGGCGTACGGAGATGTGTCGTCCGAGACGGCGGCGCTGATCTCGCCGTTCGGCCTGATCGAGCGGGCGTACCCGTTCCACACGAACCGGTGGTGGCCGGTCATCGTGCTGCTGGGCCTGAGCGTGGTCGGCCTCGTGCTGGCGACCCTCGGCAACGCGCGGCGCGAGGTCGGCCAGGGCCTGCTACCCTCGCGGGGACGGCGGCGCGCGCACGCGTCGCGCTGGCTCGCCGACGAGTGGGGCCTCGCCTGGCGCCTGTGCCGGTCGGCGATCCTCGCGTGGTGCGCGACGGCGTTTGTGCTTGCCGCGGCGTACGGCACCGTGATGAACAGCATGGAGGACTTCGTCTTGTCCAACCCCCTCTACATCCAGATGTTCGGGATCGACGGCGCCGGCGGAGACCTCACCGGCCCGATCGTGTCGATGCTGATGCTCATCATGGCGATCCTCGCGGCCGTGCCCGTGCTCATCACGGCGAACCGGTTGATCGGCGAGGAGCGGTACGGACGCATGGACTACGTCCTCGGTCACACCGTGTCCCGTGCCCGTCTGTTCGCCGGCTACGCCGGGCTGGTGCTGCTCGCAGCCGCCGGCATGCAACTCGCGGCGGCCGTCGGCTTCTGGGCTGTCGCCTCGGTGGTGATGACGACGCCGGTGAAGGCGTCCGTCGTGTTCGGCGTCGCGGCGAACGACCTCGCGGGCGTCCTGGTGTTCGGCGGTCTCGGGCTGCTGCTCGCCGGCACGGCCAAGCGGTTCGCCTGGATCGGGTGGGGCTACCTGGGCGCGACGTTCCTCGTCGCCTACCTCGGCGACATGCTGAAGCTCCCCCAGTGGGCCAAGCGTCTCACCCCGTTCGGATTGCTGTCGCGCTACCCGTCCGAGGCGTTCGCCTGGGGTCCGTGGATCGGCCTCGTGCTCGGTGCCGTTGTGCTCGCTACTATAGGGCTTGTGGCCTACCGACGCCGCGACATCACCGCATGACGCCGGGTGTCCGATAAGCCTCTGTACTCGCTGAACCTACGCGGACGGGATGACCCCGGCGACGAGATCGGCGAGGACGGCGGCACACTGCGCCGGGTCGAGGTCGAGGGCGCCGTCGCCGATGTTGAACTCCACGACGGCACGCGCCGGGTCGTTGGTCGCGCGCCAGGGCCCTCCGAGGGCGAGGCCGTGGGATTCAGCGTGCGCCAGCAGGCGCTCATTGATCGCGCTCGGACTCCCGGTGGCGTACACGAGGAACTGGTTGGTGTGGGGAAGGGACGGCTGGACGGAGAACTCAGCCGGCAGAGTAGCGGCGAACGCCCGCGCCCAGCGGAC